>JBBFLP010000090.1:0-10906 GCA_037478975.1 Armatimonadota bacterium | reverse complement strand
CCCCTTTAGCAGGGGAACGGCAAGATGGACTTCGCGCAGGGGTGGACCCTCCTCCGCGACATCCTGGAGCAAGATGGCGGCAGCGTCGGAGCGCGTGACACGCTCCAGCCTTGCGACCCATCCCCGCCCCGTACCATCCAGCAGCAGGAGATGGTCGCCCTCCCCCATCCTCAGCACGCGCGCTACATGGCGGAAGGCCTGTCCTTCCAGAGTGGCCATCCCGTCCGAAAATGCCTCGGGCGGCAGAAACACCCGCGTGAGCGTGCGCGCCTCCGTCAGCGGAGACGTCCGCGACGTCCCCCTCGGACAGCTGCTCTTCAGGTTTTGACCGCCAGCACCGCGCGCCATTCGCCGCTCGACTCCACCCGCCGCGCCTCCAGGCCGTGCCCCCGGAGCGCTCCCAGCACCTCTTCCAGGCGCTCCTCGATGATGCCGGAGCAACCCAACCAGCCTCCCACCACCAGGCGGGGAGCAATGGACGGGAGCAGCCGGATGATGACTCCCGCCACGATGTTCATCAGCACGACGTCGAACGCGCCATCCGCCAGTTCCGCTGCGTCTCCCACAACATACCGCACCCGCTCCTGCACGCCGTTCAACGCGATGTTCCGGCGGGCGTTCTCCTCCGCCACAGGGTCAAGCTCAACGGCAAGCGCTTCCCGTGCTCCCAAGAGCGCGGCGGCGATGGAGAGGATGGCGCTTCCGGCTCCCGCATCAAGGATACGAAGCCCGGCGGGGGGATTCTCTGCAAGAAAGCGGAGCATCAGTTCCGTGGTGGGGTGCTGGCCGGTGCCGAACGCCATTCCCGGATCTATTACCAGGTCCTGAAGCGGCCCTTCCAGCGGATCTTCCCAGGGTGGCCGGATGCGGAAGCGTGCGGCGCATTCGAAGGGGCGGAAGTTGGCACGCCAGGTCTCGAGCCAGTCATCGGAGGCCACCGGCGAGACCGAAAGATCCACGTCGCCTCCACCGGCTTCCGCAGCCGCCCGAAGCGATGCCTGCAGCCGGTCCAGACGGCTCTCCAGCCGGTCGTCCAGTGGCAACCAGCCTTTCAGAAGGTTGCCCTCCGCCGACAGCTCCACGCCGCCGCACTCGCCCGTCACGATGGCCGCCAGCGGCTCCTCAAGATCCGGGGAGCAGCGCACTGAAAGCTCCACCCACCTTGTCATCTGCCGGTCAGATGCTCCTTCAACCGCTCGAAGAAGCTGCGGGTCATCTCGGTCTCCTCGCCCCGCAGTTCGGCGAACTTGCGCAGAAGCTCACGCTGCTCATCCGTAAGGTCCTCCGGCACCATCACCCGCACGGTGACGTGCAGGTCGCCCCGCCCCCGGCCGTCCAGCTCCGGCATCCCTTCGCCCCGGATGGTGAACGTGTCCCCGGGCTGCACACCCGGAGGGATCTCCAGCTCCACGTCTCCCCGTATCCCGGGAACGGATACGCGGCAACCCAGCGCCGCCTGTGCGATCCCGATGGGCACCTCGGTGAGCAGGTCGTCACCGGCCCTCTTGAAGCGCTCGTGCGGCCGGACGTGGATGACCACATAATAGTCGCCTGCCGGTCCTCCCCGGCGTCCGGCGTTTCCCCTTCCGGGCAGCCGCAGACGCGCCCCGGAATCCACCCCGGCCGGGATGGTGACGGAGACCTCCTCCGAGGACCGGTAGCGCCCCTCGCCCCGGCACCTGCCGCAGGGGCGGCGGATGACGGTCCCTTCCCCGCGGCAGACCCCGCAGGTGGTTATCGTGGCGAACGAGCCCAGGAACGTGTTCTGCTGCTGTCGCACCTGCCCTGTCCCCCGGCAGGCGGGACAGGTCTCCGGGCGGGATCCGGACTCCGCGCCGCTGCCCCGGCACGCCTCACAGACCACCAGACGGGAGAGCCGGATGGTCCTCTCCACGCCGGTGGCAGCCTCTTCCAGGGAGATATCCAGATCGAAGCGCAGATCATCTCCCCGCTCCGGCCCGGTGCGTGGACCTGTGCGCATGCCCGTGCCGAAGAACGCCTCGAAGAGGTCTCCGAAGCCGGTGAAATCTCCGAAACCGGAGCTCGCGCCCGCCCCGGCGCGCAGCCCGTCAGGGCCGTAGCGGTCGTAGATGCGGCGCTTCTCCGGATCCCGCAACACCTCGTAAGCCTCGTTCAGGGCCTTGAAGCGCTCCGAAGCCTCGGGGTCGTCCGGGTTGACGTCGGGATGCAGCTCCCGCGCCCGGCGGCGGTAAGCCCGCTTGATCTCCTCGGGACTGGCGTCGGGAGAAACCCCCAGCAGTTCGTAGTAGTCGGTGTCGGAGTTCATGGACTGCTATGCTGAAAGCGGGTGCCTCGCGCCCCGTCTGCCGCTCAAGCCGGTCAGCGTTCGGTCTCCTCCCCGGCTTCCTCTTCTGGCTCTGCCTCCGTAGCCTCCGCTGCTTCCGGCTCCTGCTGAACCGATTCTGCTTGCTCCGGCGGAGCATCCTCGCCGGCAGCCGGTGCTTCAGCCGCAGGCGCAGAGCCGGACTCTTTCGCCTGATAATAGGCGGCCCCCAGGCGGTAGACATCGGCGGACAGCTGCTCAACCTGGCGCCGGATGAGGTTCGCATCCTCACCCGCAAGCGATTGCCGCAGGGCGGCCACTCCGTCCCTCACCATCTGGACCAGCGCTGCAGAGACCAGCCCCTCCGCGTCGCGAGCTGTGCGCTCCGCGTTGTAGAGCAACGCATCCGCCCGGTTGCGCAGCTCCTGCAGCTCGCGGCGCCGGGCATCCTCCGCCCGGTGCAGCTCCGCTTCGCGCACCAGCCGGGCGACCTCTTCCCGAGATAGAGACGTTGTGGCCTTCACCGTGATGCTCTGCCGGTTACCCGTGGCCGTGTCGCGCGCCGAGACGTGGCAGATCCCGTTTACATCAATCTCAAACGAGACATCTATCCTCGGGGTGCCCCGGGGAGCAGGCTGAATGCCCGTCAACTGGAAGCGGCCCAGAGAGATGTTGTCGCTCGCGAACTCGCGCTCGCCCTGCAGCACGTGGATGTCCACCGTAGTCTGATTATCGGCCGCGGTGGTGAACATCCGGCTGCGGCTGGTGGGAATGGTTGTGTTGCGCTCGATGAGAGGCGTGAACACCCCGCCCAGCGTCTCGATGCCCAGAGTAAGGGGCGTCACGTCCAGGAGCACGATCTCCCGCACCTCGCCCGCCAGCACCCCGCCCTGGATGGCCGCTCCCAGCGCCACGACCTCGTCCGGGTTGAATCCGCCCAGCGGCTCCTTGCCCAGCATGGTGCGCATCAGGTCGCGGACAGCGGGCATCCGTGTGGAGCCTCCCACCAGAAGGACGCAGTCCAGGTCGGCCGGCTCCATTCTGGCGTCCTTGAGCGCCTGGAGTGTTGGCCCCTCCATCCTTTTGAGAAGGTGCGCCGTGATCTCCTCGAACTTCGCCCGGGTGATCGTGATGTCCAGATGCAGCGGCCCGTCCTGATTCACGGAGATGAACGGGAGATTCACGGCTGTCGTGACCACGGAGGAGAGTTCGATCTTGGCCTTTTCGGCGGCCTCTTTCAGGCGCTGCGCCGCCACCCGGTCCGCCAGCAGATCCACCCCGGTCTGATTGCGGAACTCGGCGGCCATCCACTCCATCAGAGCCTGGTCCCAGTCGTCGCCGCCCAGATGGGTGTCGCCGCTGGTGGCCTTGACCTCGAAGACCCCGTCGCCCATCTCCAGGATGCTGACATCGAAGGTGCCGCCTCCCAGGTCCCACACCAGCACCGTATGGGCGTCCGTGCGGTCCAGGCCGAACGCCAGCGCGGCGGCCGTGGGCTCATTGATGATGCGCACCACCTCCAGCCCGGCGATGGCACCCGCGTCTTTTGTGGCCTGACGCTGAGCATCGGAGAAATAAGCCGGGACTGTTATGACCGCCTTACGCACGTCCTGTCCGAGGTACTTGGCGGCATCCTCCCGCAGACGCTCCAGAATGCGCGCGGAGATCTCCTGCGGGGTCATGGATACCCCGTCTATCTCCACGCGATAGGATGTTCCCATGTGGCGCTTGATGCTCGTGACCGTACGGTCCGGGTGGGTGATGGCCTGCCGCTTGGCCATTTGTCCCACAAGGCGCTCCCCCGTCCGGGAGACGCCCACCACAGACGGGAGAAGCCGGCTGCCATCCGACAGTGGGATAACGACCGGCTCCGCGCCTTCCATAACTGCCACGACGGAGTTCGTGGTTCCCAGGTCTATGCCGAGAATCTTGGACATATCACCTTCGCAGAGCCCCGCCACGCCGCGATCCGTCTGCATTGCGGGCGAGGTGCGCGAGGCTGTTTCTCCGGCCTGCCGGCGGGGCAGGCCCGTTCATCAGAGGTCAATCGTCGTTTGCGTCCGGGGACTCCTCGTCCGCAAGGCGGTAGCCTATCACTCCTTCGGCCGCCTCCTCCAGCGCGGCTGTCAGGTAGTTGGTGGCCGTTGTGGAGCCCAGACGCCTGGCCCCCTCACGAAGCTGCTTCGCCCGCTTGGCCGCCAGCACGACGAGCGCATAGCGGGAGCGGGTCATCACCTCCGGACCTGTGACGGCTCCCGGAAGGGGCTTCAGAAGCTCGCTCGCCTCCTCTTCAGAAGACGGCTCGGCCTCCTGTGCCTCTCCTCCGGCGGTCTCTTCCGCAGCAGCTTCGGCCACTGGCCCCTCTGCCGCTTCACCCTCGGGGCTTGCCGGAGCCTCCGTCGCGTCTGCAGGCTCCTCCGCCGCGGCTTCGGCAGAAGGCTCTTCAGCGGCCGCGGGCTCTTCGGCCTGGACAGGCGCTTCCGCCTCCCCGGCGTCGCTTGTCAGCTCTTCAGAGGGAATCAGATTGTCCGCTTCGGTGGTGTTGACCATGTGTGGCTCTTTCGCTCCCGACAGGACGCCAGGGACCGCATTCCGGCGGCGCATCGGCGTCAGGGTGTCTGAATGGAAAACTGGCATTGACAGGCAGCAACGCGCCACCTGCCGCCCGCTCGCAACCATTCATTATAGCGCGCAGGCGGGCGGCAGGCAAATTTCCGCCCCCTCTCCGGGCGTGGAGGTCAGAATATGACCTTATTCAGCGAATATTCAACGATCCCGGTAGCTCCGGCGCGCTTGAGCTCCGGGACCAGACGGCGGACCTCTTTCTCCGTGAGCACCGTCTCAACCGCCACCCATTCCTCATCGGTCAGGCTGGAGACGGTGGGCCGCTTCAAGGCCGGCAGAATGTCCAACACCTTTTGCAGGTCCGTGCGCTGGACGTTCATCTTCAGACCGACCAGTCCCTGCGCCTGAATGACTCCTACCAGCATGACCGCCAGGTTCTCCAGCTTCTGGCGTTTCCAGGGATCGTTCCAGGCGGCATGATTGGCCACCAGACGGGGAGTGGAGACCAGAAGCTCCTCGACGATCACCAGGTCGTGGGCGCGGAGGGAGGATCCGGTCTCCGTGTTCACCACGACGGCGTCAGCAAGGTCCGGGACCTTCATCTCGCAGGCGCCCCACGAGAACTCCACGGTGGCGTTCACGCCACGCTCCCTCAGCCAGCGCTCCGTCAGGCGCACATACTCCGTGGAGATCCGCTTGCCCTGGAGGTCGGCCGCGCTATTGATGCCGGAGCCGGCCTTGGCGGCCAGCACCACGCGGATGGGGTTCATGCTGGTCTTGGCATAGCGCAGATCCGCAATCTCGTGGGCTTCCAGCCCGCAGTCCTCCATCCAGTCCTTGCCCGTGATCCCGGCGTCTATCAGCCCGTCCTCCAGATAACGGGGAATCTCCTGCGGGCGGATGAGCAGCGCCTCGATCTCGTCGTCATCCACCACAGGATGATAGCTGCGCGGGTCAACGCGGATCTTCCATCCGGCCTTATCGAAGACCTGAAAAGTCGCTTCCTGAAGGCTGCCCTTGGGCAGTCCGAGTCTCAACTTCAAAGTGCGTACGTCCTCTGGTAGAAAAGTGCGGCAACGTGCGGCCTCTGGATTATATGCGCCGGCACGATGCTCGTCAAACCCGCCACCAGGCCGCTCACAACGGGCGGGAGAAGGAGTCGCACGCGATTTGTGGAATACTTCTTCGGCCCGGTTGACGAAGGAAGCGCCAGCTTCGCGCAGCGCCGGAAACAACATAACAGCAAAAACGGAAGGCCGCCCCGGCGGCTGACGGGGAAGGACGTAAGACAGAGATGGCCAGGCGACAGTTCATGCTGTCGGAAAAAGAGATCCCGACGCACTGGTACAACATCGTTCCCGACATGAAAGAGCCTCCTCCTCCGCCGATCCATCCTGTGACAAAGGAGCCGATCGGCCCGGAAGCTCTGGCGCCGATCTTCCCGATGGGACTCATCGAGCAGGAGGTCTCCACGGAGCGGTACATCGAGATCCCGGAGGAGGTGCGGGAGATCTATCGCATCTGGCGGCCGACGCCGCTCTACCGCGCGACCCGGTTCGAGAAGCTGCTGGATACGCCCGCGCGCATCTACTACAAGTACGAGGGCACGAATCCCGCGGGGAGCCACAAACCCAACACGGCGGTCGCCCAGGCGTATTACAACAAGAAGGAAGGTACCAAGCGGATCATCACGGAGACCGGCGCGGGCCAGTGGGGAACGGCCCTCTCAATGGCCTGCAAGTTCTTCGACATGGAGGCGGTGGTTTTCATGGTCCGTGTCAGTTACGACCAGAAGCCTTACCGCAAGATCCTGATGGAGACCTTCGGCGGGACGGTGCACCCCAGCCCCAGCCCGCTGACTGAGTTCGGCAAGAAGATGCTGGCCGAAGACCCGGACTGCCCGGGGTCGCTCGGAATCGCCATCAGCGAGGCCATCGAAGTGGCCGTCTCCAAAGACGAGAACAAGTATGCGCTGGGAAGCGTGCTGAACCACGTTCTGCTGCATCAGACCGTGATCGGCGAAGAGGTCCGCAAACAGATGGAGATGGCCGGAGAATACCCGGACATCATCATCGGGTGCTGCGGCGGTGGAAGCAACTACGCAGGGTTCGCCTTCCCGTTCCTGCGGGATAAGCTGACGGGCGAGCGCAACCACACGCGCTACATCGGCGTGGAGCCGGCCTCCTGCCCGTCGCTGACCGAAGGCAAGTACCGCTACGACCACGGCGACACCGCGGGAATGACTCCGCTCCTGATGATGTACACGCTGGGAGCCGACTTCGTGCCGCCGTCCATCCACGCGGGCGGACTGCGCTACCACGGGATGGCCCCGCTGGTCTCGGCGCTGGTGAACCAGGGATACATCGAGCCCCTGGCCATCCCGCAGAAGGAGATCTTCGAAGCAGCGGTCAAGTTCGCGCACACAGAAGGGATCGTTCCGGCTCCTGAGCCCAGCCACTGCATCGCCGCAGTGATACGGGAGGCCGCGAAGTGCCGGGAATCGGGGGAGAGCAAGGTCATCCTGTTCAACCTTTGCGGGCACGGCCTGCTGGATCTCTCGGCCTACGACGCATTCCTGTCCGGCAGAATGGAATAACGGGGTCAGGCGGACTGAATCCCCACTCCAATGCGAAGGGCGCCCGCTTGCGGGGCGCCCTTCACTACCTGTGAGAACCTCTTCCGCCGTGGGTTCAGCTTTCCATCCAGCGCACAAGGATGATACTGAGGAAATAGAGGAAGACCATCGGCACCGCCATCATCAACATCGTGAAAGCATCGTTCGATGGCGTGGCGAGTGCAGCCAGAAACGCGGTGGCCACCACGGCCTCTCGCCATAGCCGGATCATCATCCGCGAGTTGACCAGCCCGATCTTGGCAAGGAACATCAGGACCACCGGCATCTCGAACATCAAGCCAAACGCCAGATACATCTGAACCATGAACACCAGCGTCCGGGAGATGTCCGGGATGAGCGTGGTGTTCGGCGGAACCAGCGAGACGAACCACTCCAGCGCGCGCGGCATGGCGATGTAACACAGTGTGACGCCCAGCGCGAACAGTGCGATGCTGAGGGGCGCCACGAAGTAGACCGCCCGCCTCTCGCGCTTCGTCAATCCGGGGGCGACAAACAGCCAGAACTCCATGGTGAGCAGTGGCATCATCAGCACCAGCCCGCCGATCAGCGCCACCTGCATCCGCAGCGTGAATCCGGCGGCGAACGTGGTCTGTAAGAATGTGCCGCCCTGCTTGTTCAGGATCTTGATGGCAGGCTGAAGCAGGAAGGAGTACAGCTGGTCGAAATACACCCACGCCGCCACCATCCCGATGGCGACGTAGATGATGCAACGGATGAGCCGGGCGCGCAGCTCGGCCAGATGGTCGAAGAGTTCGAGCTCCTTCTCCGGATTGTCGTTCCTGAAGAGTTTCAGTTGATCAGCTTGGCGGAGATGCGGATCTTAAGTTTGACGCGAGTGCCTTCAAAGGCTGGCGTGGCCGCCATACGGCCTGGCCCAAAGAGCCCGCGGACCCTCTCGCTGTATTCTTCGGCCAGCGCCCATTCCTCTTCGCCGGGGCCGGACGGACCGGTCCTCTCGCCCCCGCGGGCGTAGGGATTCACCGGCTGGGGCACTTCCCCCACCCCCGTGCCGAGGCCAAGCCCTTCATTGATGGCCTGCACGGTGCCGGAATCCATGAACGCGTCCAGCTCGATGGTGGCTTCCCGGCGGACGAGGTCGCCCGTCCGGAACGCGAACCAGTCGGTAGCCGTACCGTTGACCCGCGCGGGACGAGGAGCGCCCCCCGCAGTGCCCATTGCGCCTCCGAACGGACCGAAGTCGCCACCGCCGCCCTGCATCTCCTGACCCACCTGCCGGAACTGGAAGTCGGCCGTGCCCGAGAACTTTGAGGCGATGCGGGCACACTCGCGGCCGCCAGCCCACTCCAGGCCTTCCAGGGAGAAGTCGGCATCCAGACGGGCGGCCGTGCCCATTGCCGGGAGCGAGAATGTGAAGGCGCCTTGCCACTGACCGCCCGCGGCCACCGGCACACGAGGCAGCAAAGTGCGGTAATCCACTCCGAACGAGGGATCGGCCTTGATGCCCGCGGTGCTGAACAGATCGCTATCCAGCACATTTCCGCGAGAGTCCACCAGCTCGTAGAGCGAGCCGTCCTCGAACCCCGGGAAGAACCGCACAAGACGGCCGAAGCGCCGCAGAGTGGTGTCCGACGGACGATAGCGGATGAGGGCACGGTCCGCGTCGCGAACGTCCGCCACAGACATCAGCCCGGTATAAGAAACGGTCTGGATCTCCTGATTGCTGGAGATGGGAGCGCCACCCATCTCTGAAACCGTCACTCCGATGCGCACCGCATAGCGGCGGGCGGCTCCCACGCTGTAGCGATATCTGAGGCTGACTGGCGTGTCCGGCGAGACGCTGGTCACCCGGTTGGCCAGGCGAACGGTAACTGTGCCCGAATCCACAACACGGCCATCCCCGGTGACCGCCTGCGCGCGGATCTGATACTGGCCGTCTTCGGGACGGCGCGGCGGGTCATTCGGAGCGCCCAGATTCACGGGCTCGCGCGTGTCCCAGAGCCAGACGAACGCTTTCCGTCCCCCAGACACCGTGCCAGGCGTGCCAACCGCCACCATGAAGGCATCATTCAGGTGGAAGATGACGTAAGCGTCAGCCGGGACGCTTGCCGCGTCTACCGCCACGTTCACACTTTCGCGCACCACGCTGTTATTGCGCGGCCACAGAAATGTCAGAGCCGCATGCGCGGGCGCCGCACACAGAAGCACCCCCGCCGCCAGCAGAATCCGTGCTGCAGGTCTCAAGTCGTTCAACGCTCCCAACTTCGCCGTCCACCCCGCCCCTGCCGGGATGGTAGCACCGCGGCGAGACCGGAGTCAACCGGCCCCACCCATCACGGTTTATGGACCGCCCCCGGACTCCGGGGGTTCCCGGCGCCATCCGCGACGGGCAGGGCCGCGAGGATACTATGCCTTGCGCACTCCAAGCAGGATCTCGCACGCGATCTGGCTCAGGCGCTCATAGCGAAGGCCGCGCTCCGCCATCGCCTTGATATCGTAGGACTCGGCCTTGATCGCCCGCGCGGTCTCCGCAGAATAACCACCGGCCGCCGCCTCCCACAAAGCGCAGACGCCATTGTTCGCAGCGCGGATCTCCTGCACTTCTGGATCGGCTTCGAACTGCAGGGCCTTCTCTTTGAGGATCAGGTAGTTGCGCATGCATCCCATCGCGAAGTCCCATACGCCGTCCACGTCCTCGGTGCGGTACGGATGGGCATCGAACTCGCGCGCTCCGTCGAAGCCGTTGGTCTCCAGGAGGTGCACCAGGGCGAAGTTGCCCTGGATATCCTCGCTGCCGAAACGCAGATCCTGATCGTAGCGGGCATACTTCTGCGAGTTCAGGTGCACCAGGAATAGCTTGCCCGCCTCCAGACACTGGGCGTAGACGTGCGCGCAGTTCAGGTTGGCCATCAGCTCATGCGCCACCTCAGGGTTCACACCCACCATCTCAGGGTAGTCCAGCGTGGCGATGAAGCCGAGCAGCGCGCCCGTGGTGGAGAAGTAGATGTCGCCCCGGGGCTCATTGGGTTTGGCCTCCAGGCTGAAGCGCATGTTGTAACCCTGGTCCTTGACGTAGTGACACAGGAAGTTCAGCGCCTCGCGGTAGCGCTTGACCGAGTCCACGTGATTCTTGGAGAGGTCCACCTCGGTCCCCTCGCGTCCACCCCAGAACACGAACGTGTCGGCCCCCAGTTCCGCCGCCGCATCTATGGCGTGCATCACCTTGTGCAGCGAGTAAGAGCGCACACGGCCGTCATTGGAGGTAAATCCGCCATCCTTGAACACCGGGTCGTAGAACATGTTAGTCGTCGCCATCGCGATGACCATGCCGCTTTCGTCGAGCGTTTTCTTGAACTCCTTCAGCAGCCGGTCCCGCTCCGCGGCGGAGGCGTCAATGGGGATCAGGTCGTTATCGTGCAGGCTGACCCCCCACACTCCCATCTCGCCAAGCTTCCGCACGATGG
>JBBFLP010000089.1:0-10931 GCA_037478975.1 Armatimonadota bacterium | reverse complement strand
GGCGCATCCCGCCGCCACGCCCGTCAGTATTCACTGGCATCCTGCGCCGGACCTCCAGGGGACACGCTGCGACCTGTCTCGCGGTGGCGTGCGTGAACGACCTCCATGTTGGCGAGAAGGTCCGTCATGCTGTCCCCACCGAAGCGCTCCAGCAGCGCATCCGCCAGCACCATGGCCAGCATCGCCTCCGCTATGACCGCCGCCGCCGGAACCGCACACACGTCTGAACGCTCCACGTGCGCGGGGGAAGGCTCCTTGGTGTGAATGTTGACACTTGGCAGGGGACGCATCAGGGTCGAAATGGGCTTCTTGGCTACTCGCACGACCAGCGGCTCACCGTTGGTGACCCCTCCCTCCAGGCCACCCATGTGATTCGATGAGCGGGTGTAGCCGCTTCCGTCCCAGCCGATGGAGTCCATCACCTGCGAACCGAGCGACCGCCCGGCCTCAAACCCGTCCCCGATCTCCACCCCCTTGATCGCCTGGATGCTCATCATCGCCATGGCGATCCGGCCATCCAGCTTGCGGTCCCACTGAACATAAGACCCCAGTCCGACGGGCACACCCAGGGCGACAACTTCGAAGACGCCTCCCACCGTGTCCCGGTCCTGGCGCACCCGGTCTATGAGCTCGACCATCCGCTCCGCGGCACGAGGGTCGGCGCAACGCACCGGACTCTCCTCTGCCCGCCGCGCCACTTCCGCATAGTCCTTAGGGATGTCCGTGGCCCGCACCGGACCGATACCCACAACGTGGCTGAAGATTGTGACACCGGCCTCTTCCAGCAGGCGGCGCGCAACGGAACCCGCCGCGACGCGCATGGTGGTCTCGCGAGCACTGGAGCGCTCCAGCGCGTCGCGCATATCATCGAACCCGTATTTGATGTGGCCCACCAGATCGGCATGACCGGGGCGCGGCACGCTGACCACACGGCTGGTGTTCGGCTCCTGGCGGGGCTCGACGGCCATCTTGTCCTGCCAGTTCTGCCAGTCCCGGTTGCGGACCATCAGGGAGATGGGGGCGCCGGTCGTCCGGCCGAATCGCACACCCGAAAGGATCTCGGCGGTGTCGGTCTCTATCTTCATCCTGGCGCCCCGGCCATAGCCCTGCTGGCGGCGCCAGAGCTGATGATTGATGAATTCCGCGGTCAACTCCAGCCCGGCTGGCACCCCGTCCACGATGGCCGTCAGCGCCTGACCGTGCGACTCCCCCGCGGTGAGAAAACGAAGCATGCGGGTATTCCGTCCTCCCGTGGCGGCCTCTGCTGCGAGCATACCCCAGCGGGCAGCGCAGCCGGCCGCATCCGCAAAGCAGTATAGCCAAACACGCCCGGCGGTGCAGAAAAACGGCGGCCCGCTGACCGGGCCGCCGCCTCTCTAACAAGATTCGTTGAGAGCCTTACGGCGAAACCACTCCGATGGCTGTGCCCGCCGTCCGCTCTTCCACAATGGTGGGAGTGATGAAGATCAGGGTCTCCGTATCCTGTTTGATATCGAAGCCTGTCCGGAACAGCGACCCGATTAGCGGCAGGTCTCCCAGAATGGGCACCTTGGTTCCACTCTTGTTGTCGTTCTTCTTGATGAACCCGCCCACCACGATGGTCTCCCCGTTCTGCACGCGCCGCGCAGTGGAGAGGAACTGGGTGGTGGTCTTCGGCAGCTCCTGGCCATCCGGGCTGCGCGAGATTCCGGACTGGTCCGAGATCTGCGGACGCAGGGTCAGCGTGATGGAGTTGTCCCCGTTGATCTGAGGCAGCACCTCCAGTGAGCTGTCGAACTGAATGGGCTGCGGGATGGACCGGGTGATGTTTCCGGTCTGAGTGGTCTCGATGACCGGTGAGAACACCCAGTCGCCCTGGGATACGGTGATGTAGGCCCGCCGGTTGTTCAGGGTGGAGATGATCGGCGCGTTCACCACCTTGCCTCCGCCCTGAGTCAGCTCCGCCCGGAGAGTAGCCGTCAGATTGCCCGTCTGGACCCCCACCAGCACGTTTCCACCCGGGGTGAAGTTGGTCTGCACCACGTAGTTCGGCCGGGAGAGCAGCCAGTCTATGCCCATCCTCTGGGTGACCGACGTGCTGACCTCCACGAACTCTGCCTTGATGACCACCTGCCTCGGCGGGATGTCAATTAGGCTGATGAGGTTCTTCAGGTCCTCAATGTCTTCGTCCTCCCCACGAACCAGGAGAGCGTTCTGCTCGGGGTAGGCGAAGATGGCATCAATACTTTCGCCCAGCAGGGCTGTGGAATCGCCCGTGGCGGTCGTGCCGGTGCCAGTGGTTCCCGGCTGACCCGGGGCCTGCGTAGGGCGTGTGGTTGTGCTCCTCGGCGGGACATACTGATTCACAGAAGCGCCCGGCTCCGACGAACGGTTCGCCACACCGGGATTGGGAGAATCCGTCGTCGGAGCAGCCGGATACACATTGATGACCGGCTGGTTCGACCGGTGGATGACCGGATCGCGCGGGTCGTATTCAATCAGGTCCGCCTGCGGCCCCATGAAGTTGCGGTCCACACGCAGGAACTTGCCAGGCCGAACCCAGGACTGGGGCGCAGGGTTGTCGTCGAAAGCGTCGCTCGCCGTGATGGCCCCGATAGCCGCCATCGCATCCTTCGGGCTGATGTTCTGAAGCTTGATGACCTCGGTGCGCTTCCGCGGCGCCGGGGCAGGCGCCGGCTCCGCCACAGGCTGTGGAGCAGGCGTCACGGGGACTTCCATCTTGGATGCCTGCGCGGGCTGCACGGCGGCGGACAGGTCCACATCACTTCCTATGAGATACGTGCCATCGGGACGCCGTACATAGCGCACTCCCGCCGTGGTGACGATGCTTTCCAGGATGGTCTCCAGCGGGAGGTTGCGCAGGGTGGCCGTGATGGGCGTATCCATCTTGTCCGATCCCGCCATGATGATGTTCACACCGCTCTCGCGAACCAGCAGCTGGATCACGCTCTTGAGTGGAACATCCGCCACGTCAATGGTCAGGCCTCCGGAGCCGGCCGTGTCGTAAGCGTCAACCTGACCGGCCGCAGCAGCGGCCCGCGCGGCCGGAGCGGGGCAGACAGTGAATGCGGCGGCCGCTATGGCAACGCACACAGACACCGCTATCGCGCAAGCAGCTTTACGATGCAAGAGATCATCCTCCTCAGGCGCAGAGACCCGACTGGTCTCCCAGTCCGCGGCCTCCCCGCAACGCAATCGCTTTCAGAAACTCCCTGACCGGCAAGCCGGTCCGCTTTCTCCAACCCTTCCGCAACAGTTCTATTCGACCGGAGTCCCGGTTCATCCTCCCTCCGGCCGTCACCTGTCCGCCCGTTCCTGCGGTCAACTTCCCACCAAAAGAGGGCGGCGCGCGCAAGACAAGCGCCGCCCGCTAAAATCTCGTGGCACTCAGGCAGGAATCAGAACCCGCCTATGCGGCCTCCGTAACCGATGCCGCTGTATCCGCTACCGTAAGAACGGCCACCGTAGCCGCCATAACTGCTGAATCCACCATAACCTCCGTAGCTACTCCGGCCGCCATAGCCACCGTAGCTTCCGAAGCCGCCGAAGCTGCTTCCGAAGCCGCCATAGCCGCCACCGAAGCCGCCGTATCCACCGCCATAGCCACCGTAGCCGCCTCCGTAGCCGCCGGACTCCTCTTCGTCACGGACGATGGTGACACGCCCGGGGAAGAGCTGACCGATCAGGTCCACGCGGCCGAAGTTCAGCTGGATCTTCTGCGGGGTCTTGCGCGCCTGCACCGGCGCTTCCTCTTCGACCGTCGGCTGCTGCTGGGCGGTCAGGGTCGGGTCCACTTCAGGCTTCACGTCAATCTCATAGACGTTACCCTCAGCCCGGCGGAAGACCAGCTTCGGTTCATTGATGCGCGTGATGGAGCGCAGCGCCACCTCGAACGGTACGTCTTTCAACGAGACGCTGATTATCCCGTCCACGTTCGTCCCGATGGTGTAGTTGAACGGGACGAACCGGAACAGCGCCTGGATGGCCGCGCGCACCGGGGTGTTCGTCAGCTCCAGCGTCACTCTTGTATTGCGCGGATCCTCATCACCCTGGGCCAGCACGGGCCCGATTGCCACACCGGCCGCCAGCGTCATCGCCAGGATTGAAACCAGAAATCTTTTCATCGTATCGCTACCTCCGCTCCGGAAGTCCTTCAGGCAAACCTCTTTGCGGTGACCCTGTCCCCGTTGCGGTCACATTGTAGCCCGCCGGCACTCCGGGTCACCAGCTTCTTCATGACTTGGACGGATGCGCCGTCCGAAGGGTTCCACCCATCCACGCCGTCGCTTGCGCTACGGCCCACGCGGTGGAGGGGGAGCCTCTAGAGGGCCCACCCCACCCCGGGGCATTGGCATCGGGACCGGTCCCGGCAATCCACCGGGACGTGCGCGAGGCGTCGTCGGTGCCGCTGGCTGACGCGGCTGAACACGTCCGGCGGACTTCGGGATCTCCATCGTCCGCCCCGTGCGCTCGGAGCGCACAATCACTTTGTCGGTCAGGATGCGCTCCACCGTCAGGTCCTGCCCCAGCATGTCTCCGGGCTTGACGATCGTCGTGACCGGCGTCTCGCCCCTCTCTTCTACTATGATCGCGAAGACGCGCCCATTCTTCAATATGCCGGCCATTCTTCGAGGCGGCTGGCGCTCCTCCTCTTCCTCCACAGTGAGGTCCAGCTGCACCGGCGCAACCCTGCGGATCTCCGGCTTTGGAAGCTGAGAGGTAAATGAGAGTTTCGTGCGTCTGGGCTTCGGGCCGAAATACGGCATAAACGGATCCACCCGGGCCTCTTCAATCGGTGGTTCCTTCTCTCCCGCAGGCGCAGCACCCGCCGGAGCAGCGCCGGTCTGGTCTGCTCCGGGAGTGGCCACCGGCGTGCCGGGCGTGCCGGGAGCAGCAGGCGCTCCTGGAGCGCCAGGAGTTCCCGGCGGCATACCCTCCGGCATACCGGTCTGGTCGGCGGCGGGAGGCAGATCCCCCGTGGAGACCTCCGTGCCACCGCCTCCGGCGGTCAGGCGCCACACCACGATGGCCACCAGAAGGACAACCACCAGTGCGCCCACCACAATGGGCAGATTCTTCCTGTCGTTTAGCCAGGTCTGCAGTGATTCCATTGAGCTCGACCTGTTCCGCTATCCCTTTACCTCAAGACCCGAAACACTACGCAACAGCGACAGCCCTTACGGAGCCGGAGGAGGCGGCGCATCCATCGGCGCAGCCCCCGGCCCTGCCGCAGGCGGCGGTCCCTCCAGACCTCCGGGCCCGCCGGGCATGGGCGGAGGCACCCCCGCTCCCGGCGCCGGCATCATCCCAGGCGCGCCACCCGCCCCGGGCTGAGCGGTCGCTTCCCCGGCGATAGCCACATTCGGCCCCAGACCGCCGCGCGGGAAGATCAACACTGTCAGATTGTAAGTGGCGGTCATCGTGGGGCTTGGCCCGGTCAGCGTGGGCGGGTCCACACGAACCAGCCGGTTGAACTTGTTCCAGCCCCTCAGGTGGTTCAGGATGGCCTGATATGTGCCCGTGACGGTCATCTGCCCGAGCGGGATCTCCAATAGATCCGCCGTCATCGCATTCGGGTTGGTCGGCGCGGCCGGGACGCTGATGTCGTTCCGGAGCTCCACCCCAAACCGACGCGGCCATTTCTCCACCAGCGGACCCAGCACCTCGGCCCGCTCCCGCCAGAGCGCGATCATCCCGGCTGTCCGGTCATTGAAGGAGATGGCCGGCATCTTGGTCTCCTCATAACGCCGGTAGTCCAGACGCGCCTGCAGATTCTCCAGCTTGGCCTTCTCCAGATCCGCCCTGGCCTGGTCTATTTCAGCGGCAACGGCCTTGCGCTCCTCCAGCTTGGCGCTGACCTCCTTGTACTGCTGCATCTTGGGCCGCACAAGCAGGAAGAACATGCCCACCCCCACAATGAGGCAGACAAGGACCCCTATGACGATGACCTGAACTCTGGTTAGTCTGTCCAAACCCTGAGCCCTATCCGCTTACGAGTGTGTATCATTGCTGCTGAGGTGGCGGCGGGATATAGGCATCCGGTCCCGCGCCAGGAACAGGCGCCGCTCCCGGCGCCCCGCCGGCCGCGCCCGCCGCGGCTCCACCCCCGGCTCCGCCCGGCGGAGCCGGAGCGGTCAACGGCTTGACAAGCCGGCATGTGGCCGTGAACGAGAATCCCAGCTGCGTGCCCTGAAGGAACGAAGAGACCTGATCTCCTCCCCCTCCCTGCTGGCCGGCCGCCCCGGTCCGGTAGCCCGGAACGCCGGAGAACGCCACCGAGGAGAAGAGATGCTTCGCTCTGTAAAGATTCATCAGATAGCGTCCGGCGTCCACGATGCTGGGCGCCCAGCCGTCAATCGTGAGCGTCCCCCGGTCCTCGGACAGCGCCACCCGGCCATAGGTGATCTTCTTGTAGGTGTACTTCGCCAGCTCTTCGAGCACCGGGATGATGGCCACGTTGTAGTCCATCGTCTCCTCGATGAACTTGATCCGCGCCTGGATCGGCCCAACTTCGTTCCGGAGGTTGGACGCCTCCGACTTCAGGCGTTCCACCTCCTGGGCCACCGGCTCCACCTGCGCAAGCTCTTCGTTGGCTTTGTTGGTCTGAGTGATGAAGAAGAACATCGCCGCCAGCATTCCGGCGACCACCAGGGCCAGCAAGCCACCGAAAAGCTGGAGGAGACGCCTGACCCGCTGCTGCTCGAAATAAGAAGGAGGAATGAGGTTGATCGAAAGCATCAGGCCTCACCTCCCACGAAATCCCGCAGCGCAAGCCCCACACAGATCGAGAACACAGGGGCAATCTCAGCAAGGAACTCCGGCGAATACCGCTTGGAGGCAAGTTTCAGGTGCCCCAGGGGATCGCCTACCATCACCGGCATCCCCAGCGCCTGCTCCAGATATCCCGCCAGCCCGGGAAGCTTCGCCACGCCCCCGCAAAGCAACAACACTTCCGCTGGAGAAGGATTGCGGGATGCGTAGTAATCCAGAGATCTGCTTAGCTCCGATGCAAGGTCCACCAGCACCGGGGCGATCGCCGCTCCCACTGCCGCGCTGCGATCACCGGTGGCCTGAAGCGCAGGCTCCGGTGCTGCTGCAGGCTCCGGCTCCACCTCTTCCAGGTCGAACACAGGCTCGGAAGGCTCTTCTTCGCCCGCGATAAGCTCATCCAGGTCGAAAATGCTTTTCGGGGCTGGCGCTTCCTCTTCCTCGTCCACCGAGAATGGCGCCTGTGGGGCGGCGGGAATGAACTCTTCGCCCAGATCGAACCCGATGGGGGGAGGCACACCAGGCTCCTCCACGGACGGAGGCTCCTCGACAGAAGGCTCCGGGATGGCAAACGGACTTTCGAAACCGGCAGCCGCGAACGGGCTCGCCCCGCCGATCTGGGTCTCCTCCTCGGGAGGCGGCGCCGGCCTCGAAAGCGCTTCCAGCGCCTCCAGATCCACCGACCCCTGCTCCCGCAGCATCTGATCCGCCGTGTCCTCGTCCACGCTCAGCGCTTCCGAGATAGCCCGGGCCAGATTCTGGCCCCCGATGGGGATGCTTCGCGGAAAGACCAGCTCCAGATTCTCGTAGATGCAGACCTGCGTTGTCTGCCAACCGATGTCCGCGATGGCGACAGTCCGCTTGTCCTCCATACCCGGAACGCCGTAAACCAGCGACCTGGGAAGGGCAAGCGGCTCCACTTCGATGGCCACCGGCTTCAGCTTCGCCCCCAGCACGGTATCCATGTGCTTCTTGACCACGTCCTCCTGGCACACGGCCAGCAGAACCTCCATGGTCTGATCATCACCGCTGGGGGATGGACGGCTCAGCGGCTGGAAATCCATGACCACCTCGCTGGAGGGGAACGGGATGTGCCGCTCCACCTCCCACTTCATGGTCTCGCGGAGCTCCTCCCGCGTCATTTTGGGGACTTCGATGATGCGCACGACCACCGTGGACTGCCCGGCCACGGAGCTGATGACATTCTTCGCCGAGATCCCCCCGCCGGAGAACAGGCGCTTGATGGCCTCACTGACCGCTGCGGTGTCCAGGATGACGTCGTCAACGATGGCGCCCTGTGGAGTGGGCTCGTACCCTATGCCGGTCACCGACGGCCCGGCCTTGCCCGGCCGGACCTCCACCGCCTTGATCCAACGCGAACCGATATCGAGGCCGATCACAGGCCCTGCGGCCTTCCGCTTCTTAGCCAATGTCCATCCTTGATGTCAGATTCACTGCGGCGCGCCAGTCGTCCGGCACAAGGTATGATACTAACACCCGCCCCGACCGGTGTCAACGCGCCCTGACCTTCTTGTTCCCGGCCGCCTGGAAATCCTCCCGGCGGCGGCCTTCTTTTCACCCGGTCTGTGCTATTGCCGGGTCACCGCGCGCAAAGGCGGGCTAAGAGTCTGATAATACAGGTCCGTCGCACCCGCTCTGGTGCTGGTCCAGAACACCCAGATGAGCGACGGCTTGTACAGGGGATCCGACGGCTGCCGCAACCCGTCCGGGTCCGCAAAGGCGAACACCTGACCCTCGTTGACCATCGAGTCCACAGGCATGGCTGTGTCGCCGCGCTCCACCAGCCAGCTCAGCGGCGCATAAGGCGGCGTGCTGTGCCCCTCCGGCTCGATGTAGGTGTTCCCGTCCGACGAGCGGTACTGCACCCAGATGTTGGCGTTCTCCGCCTCCTCCGTGAACAGGATGCGGTTGTTCGCCCAGTCGAACTCCCAGGGACCGGTATACGCCCCTCCGCCACCGTCATTGATCACCAGGCTGGTGGGGGTCCCGTCCGCTTCCAGCGCCACGGGCCGCTTCAACTGCAGTCCCAGCCGCATGGTGCGGTAATGGATGGCGTTCCCCGGAAGGGCGCCCTGCCCCGACCGCCAGAACAGCCACAGCCTGTCGTAGGACAGCGGCCCGCCGAACGTCGCCGGGAATACGCTGCGGTCCACATTGTGAAGCGGCCGCAACGTCTTCTCCATAAACCCGAACGGAGCCGTCGCCGCCTGCGAGCCGCTGCTCAGCACCCACGTCTGAGGCGTGTAATCCGCCACCACGCGGTCCTTGACCGGCAAAGGCTTCTCGAACTTGACCGTCCCCGCCGAAGCATCCAGGACCACCCGGCCGTACCGGTCCGCGAACGCCTGGCTGACTCGCGAGGTATCGTATATCACCAGCCCGGTCTCATCGTCCACCTGCCGCGGAGCATCGCTGATGATATCCGGGCCGGCAAACGTGTTCGCGGCCGGATCCCATCGCCAGACGGCAATGACCGGATACTCCGCAGTGTCGCGGCCCGATGGCCGCCGCCAGGCCAGATGCGCGCTGCGATACAACCCGATCGAGGCCGTATCCCGGACGAGCTCCTCATTGAAGACGCGCGCCAGCGGCTGGATGGACAGTGAGCTGCCCGAGACCCGGTAGCGCGAAAGCAGCAGCGAGGCATTACCGCGATTCCGCACAATGCCGCTGTAGATCACGTCCACGCAGTCCATCAGTTGCGGCGCGCCCGTGTTCATCGGGTCCGGTCGGCGCAGCCCGGGACGAAAGATCCCCACCGGCTCCGCCGCGGCTATCACCGAGGCCGGGATTACCAGCTGGGTGTCCGGACTCCAGGCGTTCGGGGCTCCCGCATCACTGTTGACCGTGTAAAACAGCCTGTATTGTCCGCCCAAGCTGGAGTGCCAGAACACGAACAGCCGCGGTCCACGCACCAGAATGCGCGGAGAGAGTTTGGGTGTCGTGTAGTCCTGCGTGGGAATGGTCCGGATGCTGCCGGTGTCCAGCAGTCCCTGAGAATCGGCGCGGGCGTAGAACAACCGATGCTCCGTCCGGACCGGCGCTCCGGGCGTTGTGGTCTTGTCCACCTGCCCTGTGAAGACAAACCAGGTCGCACCGGACAGGATATCCTGCCCCACGCTGGGACTGGTGAACTTGGCGGTGCTTGGCACAATGGTCCCCGGCAGGCCGTCCGGCTCGCCCGGAAAGAGCGACGCAAGCTGAGCCGGTTGTGGCCACGCCGTCCCGGCGTCCACCGGTGTCCACCACCGCGCCGGGCCACCCGAGGGAATCTGCGGGACGAAGCCGCCGGTGTTGGGGTCGAACTGCAGCACGGACCGGAAGATCCGCCACGGCTGACCCGGTGTGCTGTCCGTCTCGCGGTTGCTGGTCCAGACCAGCGCCAGCGGACCGGTATTCACCGCCCCCGGAGGCCCGCTCCAGACCCGGTATGCCGCCGGCTGCGCGTTGCCCCATCGCGGCTGAGACGGATCCGGCACATCCACGTTCGGCAGCGAACCCTCCGTCACACCACCTGTCAGACGCCCCTCGCGCACCGTCACCGTAAGTGTCATCGAAGGCGAAGTGACAGGATTACCGATGTTCATCCCGTCCGGCCGCCGCGCCACGATGGGCACCACCTGGGAATAGGTCCCGGACGGTGTCCCGATGGGCACCCGCACCGAGATGAGCGGAAGCACCGGTTTCGGGATGTCCGTTCCCGGCGGACTGCTGTTCACCAGCGCCTCATACTGATACTGATCCGGCAGGGTCAGGGTTGTCGGCCCGAGCGCCCCCACCAGAGGCTTGGACAGCACGTAGTTGTATCCGTTCAGGGACAGAGGCAGGGAATTCGGTGCCGCCCCATGATACTGCGGATCCAGCGACGACACGATGTTGAACGCCGACAGGCCGAAGCCTTCGCCCGGATCCAGCGCCCCGTTGTTGTTGAAGTCCAGCGCTTGGACCTGTTCGCTGAACAAATGCCTGAGCTGCGGCGGCACCCACGGCGCCTGCACAGTATTCAGGATGCGAAGATCCACAAGGTTGACGTTACCATCGTTGCGGATGGTGAACGGCCGGAACAGCGAGGCGGACGGGAACCCGGAGAACGGGATGAACTCGTCAGCCGGAGCCGAAATGCCGAACCCCACCGGCCGCTT
>JBBFLP010000088.1:8762-11081 GCA_037478975.1 Armatimonadota bacterium | reverse complement strand
TCCGGCTTTTTGTCCAGCAGGGTGGTGCTCCAGTCGGGACGGGCGATCAGGACGCGATAATCCTCCACCTCCTCCGCCGCCCGGATGCGCATGGACTCCCGCAACCGTCCGAACTCCCGGGAAAGGGGAGGGGTATAAAACCAGGGCGGGCTCACCAGACCCACGCTGCTCCCGCGGGGGATGTTTTGCCGGACCCAGTAGGCCGCTTCCGTCCGCGGATCCGGCAAAATGAACGCCAGGCTTAGCAAAACAGCATGAATCCCTCCGAGGGCCAGCGCCGCTCCGGTCAGTCTCAGGCGGACAGGCACGGCAGGCGCCGTGGCTCCGGCCAGCATCGCGAATGCGGGGATGAGGGGAATGGTGTATCGGGCGAAGCGCACCTGCCCGAGCGACAGGATCAGAAAGAACACCCCGGCGAAAACAAGCACCGGACGCAATCTGCGGTCGCCGCTCCGGATAGCCAGATACACCCCCACCGCTGTCAACGCCAGCAGGGGCCAGCCGAGCCCCGGCAGGAGCGAATGCAAAATGTGATACAGCCAGCCGGGCCCCGTCTCCAGGAAGACCAGACCGTGACCCGTCCGGGCGTGCTGTACCTCGAACAGGAAATCCTGCAGAAAATACCGGGGATACAGGATAACGCCCGGACATCCCAGCAGAAAAGCTCCTGCCGCTGCGGCGCACGTCAGGGCGGCCTGCCTCCAGCGTCTGCCTGGAGGTTCCATCAGGGCTGTCGTGAGCGGGGCTACCAGGACCGCTCCGGTAGTGTACTTCGTGGCAGCGGCCAGACCGGCCAGAAATCCTCCCGCCACGGGCCGGCCGGAGACACACATCAGGAGCGCCGCCGCCACCCACAGAGCGGATGGCACGTCCACCGTCACGAATTGCGAATGCTGTACGTGCAGGGGCGCCACCGCCACGAACAACGACGCAACAGCCCCGCCCGCCGGTCCGGCCAGCCTGCGTCCCGCCGCCCAGCACAACGCCACGGTCGCCACCCCCATCGCGGCAGTGACCAGACGGCAGACCAGCACAGCGAACCCGTAGCTGAAACCCCTGGGCGTTTCTCCCAGCTGCATCGGGAACCACAGCAGATAGATCTGCAGCGTCCCGTAGTTGTAGAAGCGCGGATTCAGCTGGCCAGACAGCGGCTCCAGTTTGGAGGCGGCTCCGAGGATGGGAAGCTCGTCCGGGTGATAGGAGTACTGATGATCCGGGCCGGGGAGCTCCCAGAGCGTCCCTGGCAGGCGGAGAAGCGCCGCCAGCATCAGGATCGCCACAAGAGTCCAGAACTGGCGGTCCGGTCCCGTCCGGCGGTGGGAACGTGTCACGGCGCCACTTCGGCCGCCGTCGCGCAGCGGCGTCGCGAAGGAAAGAACAGCCTCCAGACGATGATCACCATAGCGGCAAGCCCGATGATGTCCCCCACGCTTCCCACTGCCCGCAGGAACGGAGGCCACGGCACAGGAATAATGTCACCCAGGAATGCCAGCCGGGTGGTTTCGTCCATCGGGATGTGGCGAAGATACATGACCTCGGCCAGTTCCTCCATCGTCAGCCCGCTCGCCCTCAGCGCGCTCATAGAGACGGGCATGTAACCCCCATTGGCCGCGATGACCAGCAGATTCAGGAACGTGCCCAGCGCAAGCAGCATCGTCCCTTCGATGTGCCGGTTCAGCAGGATCCCGGCAATGATCACCACGTAGATGGAAGGCTGCGCCAGTAGAGTTTGCTCTTCGGTCAGCCAACCCTTGAACTTGGCCACATTCAGAAGGAGCATCAGCACAACGGCTGCGGGGAAGATCCAGACGTGCCGGATCTGAATGCGTTCCAGGTCACGGAGCCGCCCGCCCCGGAGCAGGGCCGCGACGAAGGTCAGAGCGACGACGATGAGCGTCATGCCGCGCTTGCTTCCGGGGTGTCGGAGCCGAGAGGCAGACTCCCCGCCACGCTCAGGAACGCCTCCACCACCACCGGGTCGTAAAGCACCCCGGCAGCTTCCTCGATGAACCGGCGCGCCTCCGCCTCGCTCACGGCCCTGTGATAGGGACGTTCACTGGTCATGGCTTCATAGTCGTCCACCAGCCCGATGATGCGGGATGCCAGAGGGATCTGATCGCCTGCCAGACCGTCCGGATAGCCCGACCCGTCCCACCGTTCATGGTGATGCAGGATGATATCAGCGAGAGGCGCGAGAAACGGGATCTGGCTGACGATTGAGGCTCCTTCTCTCACATGATTGCGGACCACCCGCAGCTCTCCCTCGGTCAGCTCTTCCTGTTTGTTCAGTATCCGGTGGGGAACCGAAGCCTTCCCGAT
>JBBFLP010000088.1:0-8662 GCA_037478975.1 Armatimonadota bacterium | reverse complement strand
CTTGACATCATCCGGATGAACGCCCGCACCACCCTTGGTGAAAACTGGGTGTCCACTCCGTAGCGAAGCTGACTGATGCCCTCGTCCGGAGTCATTGGTTGCCGGTAGACCCGGATAAGCGTGGCGCCGCACTCCGGGCACTCTTCCGGCATGGGAGTCCCGGCAGGAGGCTTCCACTCGCAGGCATCACACTGATTGCGCGACTTGCCATCCGCCACGTTGCGCGTTCCTGTCATCGCATCGAATGCGTCCGCCACGGCGATGATGGCCGCCTCGATGGGCATCTGGTCTTCTTTCAGTCCGTCCGGATAGCCCGACCCGTCCACGCGCTCGTGATGATGCCGCACCCACGGCACGATGGGATCCAGGAACTCGAGCTGACTCAGGATCTCTGCGCTCTTTACCGGGTGCTGTTTGATGATCTCCCATTCCTCGTCGGTGAGTCTCGTGGTCTTGTCTAGGATCTGCTCCGGAACTCCCACCTTTCCGATGTCGTGCAGCAACCCGGCTTCCCAGATCCACTGCTGGCTCTGCGCCGGCAGCCGCAGCTCACGGGCGAGTCTCAGGGAGAGATCGGCCACGCGTTTCAGATGCCCGCGGGTATAGGGATGGTACTTCTGCATCAGCGTGGCCAGCGTGGTTATGGTCTGGCGATAGGCCCGGATGTTCTCCGTGACCAGCTTCAGCGTCTGACGCAGGCTGAAGAACGGGATCAGAATGGGCAACATTCCCCAGAAGCCCAGTCCATTCCACACAAACAGATACGCCAGCACGAATGCGAACGGGGTGAACATCACGTAGCTGGGCAGGAAGGCAAACACGCTCTTCACCCACAGGACTTTCGCCCGCATCCAGATGGCGTCGAACGAGATGTCGTCGTGCTGCGCGGAATCCGAGACAGCGCTGCCGAGGGCGTAGAAGAAAAGATCCAGCGACAGGGCAACCACAGTGCCCGCCACCAGAGGCCACACCACGTGCGGCCCCAGTGCTGTTCCCTCAAGTCCGGTGAGTCCCAGCCGGACCCCGCCCAGCGCCTGATATGTGAGCCCTCCGGCGCAGGTGGTGATGCCGATTACCGTGACGTTGTAGGTGAGATACTGCCATAGTCCCGCGCGCGACTGCCCCGGCCGGGCAGAAAGGACAAGCTTGTGTAGCACGCTGCCTGTGAAGGCCGCACCGAGGGCCACCAGCATCCCGGCCCCTGGGCCGAACAGTGCGATCACGCCCCAGACGATGATGGGTGTCAGGGTGATCTCCGCATCGTCCAGTGGTAGGGTGACGGGCAACAGCTCGCTCGCCAGCGCTATCAGCGTGAATGCCAGGATGGCATAGACGGGAAGGCCTTCCCAGTTCTGCAGGCTCAGAGTGATCCACAGGGCGAAGAGGAGGATGACGCCGGTGCTGTAGCGCAGAATGTCGAACGCCCGGGATGACAGTCCGGAAAGGCCCGCCGCCCGTTCGGGACGGGCAAAGGGCTCCGCCGCGACCGCGGCCGCCGACGCTCCCCCTGAGGAGTCGCCTACCCCGGCAAACTGCTCGCGCTTAGAGTCTCCCATCGGTGCCACCACATGCGGTACATCGGAAGGAACGGGACAACCTTTTCAGGCCGGAGTCTGGCTGGCGGTGCGGACCGAAGAGATTCTCCTGCACGTCACGCCGGACGGCAGGACTGCTGTCACGGCTTGCGTTACGCCGGAATCAGCATCACGGCCACTTGGGCCAGATCTTGATCCAGGCGCCGCAGGTCAGAGACAGGGATGCCAGCGCAAGCAGAATCCGCGTAATGGTTCGCATTGGGAATTGTCACCTTCACGAGTGTGCTGGTCCACCCCGCTACGGCAGACCGCGTAGGCTTCGCTCGAAGGTTTCAGATTCGCTCGCTCACCGTCCGCGCCGCCAGCCAGAACCCGGCCTGATTGTCTTATAGACTCTCCCTGCTGTTGTGCCTCCCTGTCAGCGGTGCCCCTCACCGGGGATGATTATAGTAGCACAACTGCGGACGCAATTCAAAGTCCTTTTTCTTTCGCTAACTCCATCGGGAGAGAGCAGCCGTCCCGAGGAACCTACTCGCCAAACCTCAGCCGGCGATTCACCGCGTCCATCGTCGCGAAAACGGCTGCCTTGACCGTGTCCTGCCGCACCAGACAGGAGCCACAAAGCACCTCGTCGGCACGGCTGCCGCCCAGCGTCACCACCACCGTGACCACCTGATGTCCGCCCACAGGCGTCACTACGGCGTCCTCCACCATCATCATCTGGTTCGAGGGCAGGCAGGACTGAATGGCTTTCAGGGTGGCTGCTGCCACCACCTTGACCTGTCCAGCTGCGGAGGAGGAACCCTGTGCTGTGCCTTCGTAGATGCTGTCCTGCAGACGGACGCGCACAGCGGCCTCGGCTGTCTGGCCGGTCAGCGAAAGAGAGACATCCGAAAACTGCAGGCGGGGCGACGCCGTCGGCGCCTCAGGCCGATGTGGTCCCTGAACCTGAGCCACACTCACCTTTTTATGGTCCAGCGTAATCCCCAGACGGGCCTGAAGGGCGGACTCCACATCGCGGACGAGCTGCTTGGGCGATTTTTCCCCCTGCGACAGCACGTGGATCTCTTGAATGACGCCCGCATTGTCGCTGACGACGCGGGCTCCTATGACATCCTTCAGCTGGCGAATGACCGCTTCCACCTCGGACACGGCGATCCGTTCCGTTGCCATCCTTTGACCTCCCTCGTATGCCTGGGCTGGGTATCAGGAATCGCGTAACGTGGCGTTTAATCTCTGGAGGAGCTCTCTCCGGACGCCTTCCACCACCACGGAGACCTCCTCATCGGTCAGCGTCCTGTCACCGGAGCGGAACACGAGCGATAGCCCGATGCTCTTGCGGCCCTCCCCGACCTGCTCGCCGCGGTAGACATCGAACAGTATGATCTCTTCCAGGAGATTCCCTGCCTGCTGCCGGATGACCTCCGTGACCTGTTCGTAGCTCACTTCTTCCGCAACGGCCACCGCCAGGTCTCTCCGCGTCGCAGGATACCGCGACTGCGGACGCCACTTCCGGCAGGCGCCGCTTTCCGCGCTCAGCGCCTCTCCCGATATCTCGAAACCGAATGCCGGGGCTTTCAGGTCTAGCCGGTCGCGAAACTCAGGGGCCAGCTCTCCAACCTGCCCGATCAGCGTGTTCCCGCTGTAGATGTCCGCAGTGTGGCCACGTCTCCAGTAGGGCCCTCCTCCAGGCACAAAGCGGACATCCGGGATATCGAACCGGGTGCACAGAGCCTCCACGATCCCCTTCGCCTGATAGAAATCCGCCGCCAGCGCCCTGCGGAACGCCTCCGGGGTCTGTTTCCTGTCCTGAGGAGTCCACTGACCGTCCCAGCGAGAGCCCATCAGGCAGCCCGCCACGCTCCACATCTCGACGGGCCGGTCCTCCTGCCGGAACACCCTGCCGATCTCGAAGATGGCCAGGTCCCGGCATCCGCGCCCCGCGTTCAGCGCAAGCGTCTGCGCCAACCCGGGCACCAGAGTGCGGCGCATCTCGGCCACATCTTCCGAGAGCGCATTGCGAAGCCGGACGGCCTGCAGCCCTTCCGGGCCGGGCGTGTCCCGCGCCACGATGCTGTGCGTCATCACCTCGCGCATCCCCATCGAGAGCAGCAGAGTCCGCACCTCATCTTCCAGCACCCCCTGCGTGCTGTCCTTGCCCTGCAGCGACGGGCCGGTGATAAGCGTGGTGGGCAGGTTGTTGAATCCGTGGATGCGCCCGATCTCTTCAATCAGGTCAATCTCCGCCGTGATGTCACCCCGGAACGTCGGGACCGTGACATGGATGGTGTCTCCGTCTGCCTCGCAATGCAGGCTGAGCCGCCGCAGATAGGCCACGCAGGTCTCCGGTGGAAGTTCCACTCCCAGCACCGCCGATGCCCGCGAGGCGCGCACGCTCACCCGGCGTTCCTGCGCCGGCCGGGCCACCACGTCCACCACTCCCTGACAGATGGTGCCGCCCGCCAGCTGGCGCATCAGCTCCGCGGCCCGCATTGCGGCCCTCGCCGTGCCGCCCGGGTCCACGTTGCGCTCGAAGCGGTATGATGCCTCGGTGGGCAGACCAAGAGCGCGTGCGGTAGCCCTGATGGATGCGCCGTTGAAGCAGGCCGACTCGATGAGCACGTCCACAGTGGACCCGGTGACCTCCGTGTCCGCCCCGCCCATAACACCCGCCACCGCCACCGGGCGGGTCTCGTCGCAGATGGCCAGCATATCCGGTGTCAGCTGCCGCTCCACACCATCCAGCGTGCGGATGCTCTCGCCCGCGCGGGCCCGCCGGACCACGATCCTGCCGCCGGGAAGCAAGCGGAGGTCGAATGCGTGCAGAGGCTGACCGGTCTCCAGCATCACATAGTTCGTGATGTCCACGATGTTGTTGATGGGGCGCATTCCGGCGGCCGTCAGCCTGCGGGCCATCCACTCCGGCGACGGGCCGATGCGTACTCCCTGGATCACCGTGGCGGCGTACCGGTAGCACAGGTCCGGGTCCAGAATCTCGATAGAAGCTAGGCTATCTGCGGGCGGGCCGGAGGCCTCCATCTCAAAAGAAGGCAGCTTGAGAGGCAGATCCTGCTCGGCGGCCAGCTCCCTTGCAACGCCGATCATCGAAAGGCAGTCCCCGCGGTTGGACATCACCGTGATGTCCAGCACGGGAGATCCGGAAGCGCCTTCCTGCTCGACCTCCTCAACCTCAAGGCCCATCATCGTCAGCGCCTCGGCCGTCTGTGCGACGTCCAGGCGGCTGTCCACATACTCGTGAACCCAGTCCAGCGGAATTCTCAAATCACACGCATCCCCGCGCGGTGACCTCCTGCGGCCCGCGCTTCAGAAGGAATCCTTTCTCTTTGGTCCCGGCGCTCCGGCGGTCGCCCCGGTCTTGGCTCCGTCAGAATTGCTCCAGGAACCGCACGTCGTTCTCGTAGAACAGTCTCAGGTCATTGATGCCGTGCTTGATCATCGGCATCCGCTCGATGCCCATCCCGAAGGCGAACCCGGTCCATTCCTCCGGGTCAATCCCACCCATCCGCAGGACATTGGGATGGATCATCCCGGCGCCTCCCAGCTCCAGCCACCGGTCTCCTGCCTGTTTCCACTTCACGGCGAAGTCCGCTCCCGGCTCGACGAACGGGAAGAAGTCCCTGCGGAAGCGCACCTCCACGTCCCCGAACATCTCCCGTGCAAACTGATACAGCGTCCCCTTCAGGTCGGCCATCGTGATATGCCGGTCTATGGCAAAACAGTCCACCTGATGGAACGTATGGCCGTGAGTGGCGTCCACCGCTTCATAGCGGAAGCAACGGCCGATGGTGCAGATTCGCATCGGCGGTTTGCGCTCCAGGAACACCCGTCCCTGCACGGCGGTGGTCTGAGTCCGGAGCAGATGCTCATCGTCAATGAAGAAGCTCATCTGCTCATCCATCGCGGGATGGTCCGGCGGGTAGTTCAGTGCGGCAAAGTTGAACCGGTACTGCTCGATCTCCGGCGACTCCACCACCTCGAACCCCAGCCCGATGAAGATGCGCTTGATCTCCGCGATCGCCGCGCGGAGCGGATGCCCTCCGGCGCGGGGTATCAGCCGGCCCGGCAGCGTCACGTCCAGACCCGGCCCTGCGTCGGTCTTGCCCGCCGCCTCCAGCTCTTGCCGGCGAGCCGCAATGGCCTGCGTCAGGGCGGCCTTCAGACGGTTCACGTTCTGCCCGAACGCCGGACGCTCTTCGGGGGGCAGGGATCCCACTGAACGCAGGAGAATGGTGATCTGCCCCTTCCGGCCGAGCCATCGCGTTTCCACCTGCTCCAGTTGAGCGGCGTCCGCAGCTTCGGCCACTTCAGACAGCGCCCTGCTTTTCAAACCTTCGATGTCTTCCGGCATCCGTCCCAGCTTCCGTTCCTTGTCGAGTCCTCCCCTGCGCCCGGGTCCGGGGATCACCTCCGGAGTTCTACGCCGCCTGGCCTGCGGCTTCCTGCATCCTCCGGCCGAAATCCCGGAATCAGCCGCAATCCGGTTGCATCAGCGTGCCCGGCTCCCACACGCGTAAGCGGCAGGGCGCTCCCGCGCCCTGCCGCCCTGCAGTTCTGTATCAGTGGCCAGCTCAGGCGCTGATGGCCTGCTTTGCCAGGTCCACCAGCCTGTCAAAGGCGGCGGAGTCCTCCAGCGCAAGGTGCGCCAGGACTTTGCGGTCAATTGCCACTCCCGCCCGGTCCAGTCCGTCAATGAACTGGCTGTAGCGGAAACCTCTGTTCCGGCAGGCCGCGCTGATCCGCGTTACCCAGAGCCGGCGGAAATCGCGCTTCCTGTTCCGGCGATCGCGGTAGGCATACTGTCCCGCGTGCATGACCGCCTCTTTGGCGGTCTTGAACAGGCGATGCCTCCCTCCCCAGTACCCGCTCGCCTGGTCAATGATCTTCTTATGCCTCTTGTGCGTCATCACGCCGCGTTTGACGCGTGCCATTTTACACCTCGACTCCCTGCTTGTTCACTCAATCAGTAACGGATTTTCCGGCGGGGAAACGCGCTCTCAGACGCGCCCGGCCAGCATCCTCTTCATGCGCTTCACGTCGCCCTTGCAGATATCGTGGTCCAGCGCCAGGCGCCGCTTGCGCGAGGGGGCTTTCTTCATCATCAGGTGGTTCCGGCCGACGGTATTGCGCAGAAGTTTGCCCGTCCCGGTCACCTTGAACCGTTTGCTTGCCGTCTTGCTTGTCTTGATCTTGGGCATAGGACTCCCCTGTTGAAATCTTTTGCAGGCCCGTCACGGTAGGCGAGACCCGTCTTTCCGCGCGGCACGCGAGGTGCCGCGCGCGGCACAGTGCGGCAGGGTCTGCCTCAGGCAGAAGCGTTTTCGGCGTTCGCCGGGGCCTGCTGCGCCTCTTCCTTCGCAGGTTCGGCCGGAGCGTCAGGCTTGCCGGAAGCCGTATCCGCGGTTTTCCCGGTCTTGCCGTCCTTCGCTCCTGCAGCGGCCGCTGGCTTTTCGGCTTTCTCTGCCTTCTCCGCCTTTTCCCGCTCCTGGACGGGCTTCGGGGCCAGCACCATGGTCATGGTGCGGCCTTCGAAGGTGGGCGGCTTCTCGATGATGGCCACATCCTCAATGCCCTCGCACAGCAGGTCGAACTGCTTCCGGGCAACCTCTGGATGGGTAATCTCCCGCGCGCGGAAGATCAGGGTCACCTTGACCTTGTCCCCGTCCCGCAGGAACTCCAGCATCTGCCGCTTCTTAATGCCGAGGTCATGGACTCCCGTCTTGGGACGAAGACGGATGCCCTTCACCTCCACATTCTTCTGCTTCTTCTGCGCCTCCCGGTCCTTGCGTCCCTGTTCGTACTTGAACTTCCCGTAGTCCATCAGGCGGCATACGGGAGGGTTCGCAGTGGGAGCGACTTCGATGAGGTCCAGTCCGCGTTCCCGGGCGATCTCCAGGGCTTCCCGCGTGGGCATCACTCCCAGCTGAGCTCCGTTCTCGTCCACAAGCCGGACTTCCCGGACGCGGATTCTTTCGTTAGTCCTGATGTCTCTGTTTATGGGCCTTCACCTCAGACGTCACAAGACTCGACGGGACTGTGTCCCCTTCGAGACGAAGCAAAAGAGCCAACCCGCCTAGTATATGGCCATATGCGGGCGCATGTCAAGGATTCAGGGCTTCCCGGGCCATTCCCACAAACTCCGTAAGCGGACGCGAGCCCAGGTCGCCTTCGTCCCGGGAGCGCACGCTCACGCTTCCCGACTCCACCTCGCGGTCCCCCACAATAAGCATATACGGGATCTTCTGAAGCTGCGCCTCACGGATTTTGTACCCCGTCTTCTCGTTCCGCGTATCCACCTTCACGCGGAATCCAGCTTTCTCAAGCTCCTCCCGGACCTGCTCCGCGTAAGGAGCGTGCCGGTCCGCGATCGGCAGCACGATGGCCTGCACCGGCGCCAGCCAGAGCGGGAACGCTCCGGCGTAGTGCTCGATCAGCACCCCCATAAAGCGCTCCAGCGAGCCCAGCAGCGCCCTGTGGATCATGATCGGCCGCACCGCCTGGTTCTCCTGATCCATATAGTAGATGTCGAATCGCTCCGGCTCGTTGAAGTCCACCTGAATGGTGCTGCACTGCCATACCCGCCCGATGGCATCCCGGATCTTGATGTCTATCTTGGGCCCGTAGAACGCTCCGCCCCCTTCGTCCACCTCGTACTGAAGAGCGCGGGCCTCCAGCGCTTTGCGCAGCGCCTCTGTCGCCTTCTCCCAGCCCTCATCGGTCCCCACGAACTTTTCCGGCCGGGTGGAGAGATACACCTCGTAATCCGTAAAGCCGAACCGGGTCAACATAGAGACCACAAAGTCCAGCACCCGGACCGTTTCCTCCTCCAGCTGATCCGGCCGGCACAGGATGTGCGCGTCGTCCTGGGTGAAGCCGCGCACCCTCATCAGGCCGTGCAGGACGCCGGAGGGCTCGTAGCGGTACACCGTTCCCAGCTCCGCCCACCGGATGGGCATCTCGCGGTAGCTGCGCAGCCGGGACTTGTAGATCAGCAGATGGAACGGGCAGTTCATCGGCTTGATGAGATACGGGCTGCCCTCCACCTCCATCGGCTGATACATGTTCTCGCTGAAGAAGTCCAGATGGCCGCTGGTGCGCCACAGATCCTG
>JBBFLP010000087.1:0-11106 GCA_037478975.1 Armatimonadota bacterium | reverse complement strand
TCTGCGCACCACCGCTCTCCACGAACTCGCAACAGGCGACCACGAGCTCCCAGACGAGTTCGCGTTTGGTAGGATCCAGGTCCAACCCCTCGCGGCGAAGAACGGCCTCCCAGCTGGTCAGGCCACGGCGCAGGCGGAAGAGCAAGCTTTCGGTCTCGGGGATGGGACCGGCAACGGGGAAGGGCCTCTTGCTCTCGCCTGTCTGTTCGATCATCGGTGTGCGCTCAGGAGTATATTCCGGCGGCAGGAAGCGTTGGTTCTACCCGTCGCCCGGTTCCGCCGCCGGGGGCGTTGCGGAGACCGGGATCTTTTCGCCAATCACCCCGGACGGCCCGAAGAGCTTGCGGCCCGACTCGGCCTCGTGCCGGAGTTGTCCGCATGCGGCGCTGACCGGATTGCCCCGCCTCATCCTCTCCGTTGTCCGGATACCGGATTCCTCCAGCGCAGCGCGGAATTCTTCGATCCTCTCACGGGACGGGCGCCGGAACTTCCCTCTGCCTTCAACGTGGTTATACGGGATGAGGTTCACGTTTCCCAAAATGCCACGGATGCGGCGGGCCAGATCGCGCGCCTGGGCGGGCGAATCGTTTATGCCTTCCAGCAACAGATATTCGAATGTCATGCGCCGGCGGGTCACAGCACACCAGTGACGGCAGGCGTCGAGCAGATCTTCCAGCGGGTGAAGGCGCGCTGCGGGCATGATGACGCGGCGGACATCGTCATCCGGCGCGTGGATGGAGACGGCAAGCGTAATGGGCAGCCCCTCCCCGGCCAGGCGCCGGATGGCCGCGGGCAGTCCCACCGTGCTCACAGTGATCCGCCGGGCCGAAAGGCCCACCTCTTTCGACAGCAACCGGATGGAGGCGACGGTGGCCGAATAGTTCGCCAGCGGCTCACCCATCCCCATATAGACCACGTGCGTGATCCGCTGCCCCGTCGCTGCCTGAACCAGAAGAAGTTGATCCACGATCTCCCCGGGCGCGAGATCCCGCTTCAGCCCCCCTATTCCGGTGGCGCAGAAGCTGCAGTCCATGGCGCATCCCACCTGCGTGGAGACGCAGAGGGAGATGCGGTCATCGTAGGGCAGGAACACGCACTCCACCCTCTCCCCGTCCCGTGCACGCGCCAGGAACTTGATGGCTCCATCCGGGGATGTGGAGCGCCCTTCCTCCTGCAGCGCAGGATGGATGAAGGCGAAGGCCAGCTCGCCGCGGAGTTTTCGCGGCAGATCGGTCATCACGTCGAAGGATCGCGCGGACCGGCGGTACACCCAGTCCGCCAGCTGACGGCCGCGGTAGGCTCCCAGCCCCCGCTCACGAGCCCATTCCTGTAGTTCTTCCGTTGTGAGACCGGCAAGCAGCATAGAATGATTATCGCATGACGGGAGCGGGGCATCTATTTTCGGACGCAACAGCAGAATCTTTAGTCCCGCGGCGCAAAAACCCGTACAAATCCTGTGAACTGGCGCGCCGGGCAGTGGAACAAGTTACTTGCCGGAGGACAGCCCCCCGGCGGAGGAACCGGCTACAGGATGAGGTTGACAGATGGGGCATGCGGTCTGCTACAATAGGGCGTCGTCTGAGACGGGACGGCCGGAGGCAAGGTTTATGAGCTCCTCGCAACTTGAGGAGACCTGGGCAAACTTCAAAAAGTGGGGGGATCAGAAAGCCCGGGATGCCCTGATCACGCGCTATGCGTATCTGGTGAAGATCACGGCGGGCAGAGTGGTCACCAGCCTGCCTCCCAACGTGGACCGGGAGGATCTCATCTCGGCCGGCGTTGTCGGCCTGATCAAGGCCATAGACCAGTTCGACCCCGATCGCAAAGTCAAGTTCGAGACCTACGCCATCGCGCTCATTCGCGGAGCCATTCTGGAGATGCTGCGCGAGGAGGACTGGGTTCCCCGCTCCGTCCGCGAGCGCGTCAAACTGCTGGAGCGCACGTATCTGCGTCTGGAAGGCATTCTGGGACGTCCCGCAACCGAGCAGGAGGTGGCCGAGGAGCTGGGCGTGGATATGGAAACATTCCATTCCATGCTTGCGGACGCCGGGCGCGCTGCGCTGATGTCGCTGGATGACATCGTCCTGACCAGCGAAGGCAACGAGAAGATCCATCTGGGTGATGTGGTGCAGGACCAGCGCTCCAATATTGTGGCCGAAGTAGAGGTCAAGGCGGTCAAGAGCACACTGGGAGACAGCATCGAACGCCTCCCCGAGCGCGAGCAGCTGGTCATCACCCTGTATTACTACGAAGGGCTGACGTTCAAGGAGATCGGGCGGATCCTGGGGGTGTCCGAGTCGCGTGTCTATCAACTCCACACTCAGGCTGTCATCCGGATGCGTGGGTATCTTCAGCGCGACGTGGCCCTGTTCCGCAGCTGACGGAGCAGGGCGGCCGTGACGCCAGACCTCAGCCTCGCAGCCGTCCTTCTGATCCTTGCAGCCGCTCTTGTCTGGGCGGGAGTGGCACGAGCCGCAGCCTCTCTGATATCCACCCTCCGGGATGAATGGCTCATCGCGGCGAATCCCTCCGGCGAGGAGAGCCGCCTGGCAGTCCTGGATCGCCGGGTCCGCGAACTGGCGGACGGTCTTGCCCGTCTGGAAAGACAGATGAGCCGGCAGGCGGAAGAATCCGCCGCGTCTCTGAAGTCCGCCATCGAGGATCTGCGCGCGTCGTTTTACAAGGCCCTCCACGACTCGTTCGACGCCGAGTCTGCCCCCCTTCGCGAGAGGCTGGACACGCTGGAACAGGCCATGGACCAGGCCCGCAGCCAGCTGGAGGTGGCCTCCCGCATTGAGCACCTGGCGGAGACGCTGGCAAAAAGCCAGCAGGTGGTCCGGAAACTGGCGGAGCAGACCGTCCGGGAGCATTCGCGGGCGGCGGAGGCGCAGGCGTCCGAAGCGGTGGAGAGGGCCGTATCGCGCCTGGAGGAACGCCTGGCGGGTATGGAGCAGATGGTGCGAGAAGGGTTGCTGGCGGCGGCGAAGGCGGAGGACGTAATCGCCCTCGGCCGGGAGGTGGAGGTGCTCCGGAGCCGGTCGGAAGAGGCGGCCGCTGCGGGCGCGGCATCGGCGGAAGAACACGCGGGACTGCTGGAAGAGCGCATTACCCATCTCTCGGAGGAACTGGACTCTCTGCGAAGAAGAGTGTCCGGGCAGGAACCGTTCCCGTCCGGGGAGCGTATAAACGCCGGGTCGCCGCCGGTCGCAGCGGAGGAAATCCCTGTCCGGGAGCCGCAAATTGCCCCGGGCACCCCGAGGCGTCCGCGCATTATCAGCGCACGGGCAAGGGAGCGCTTTGAAGAAGTGCTCCGGCTGAGCGAGGAAGGCCTGACGGCGGAAGCCATCGCCGTAAGGACCGGGCTCGATGTTGCCGAAATTGAGTTGATGATCGCGGGGCAGCCGCCGCAGGAGGGACCGGAGGTTTCATGACCAACTTTTCAGAATGCGGACAGCGCCGCTGGTTAGAGAGGAGTCACAGGTAATGCGAGCATCTCTCTGGAGATTCGCCGCCGCTACAGTGCTGGGGATCAGCCTTGCAGCCTCCTATGGCTGCGGGAAGCGCGCCGTGGCCACGGTGAACGGCGAAAAGATCACGCAGGATGCGTTTTACAAGAGGCTGCAGCGTCAGCCCGTTGCGCCCAATGTTCCCTTCCCGCCGCCCATCGAGACACAGGCAGCCACCATCGTCCTGGACCAGATGATCCGGGAGGCGCTTTTCCTGCAGCTTGCGGAGAAGGAAGGCGTGATGCCCGATCAGGCGCAGATTGACGAGCGCAAGAAGGAGCTGAACGGCGCGCTCAACGATCGGGGTCAGGATCTTGCGACGCTGCTGAACCGCAGCGGCATGTCCCACAAGGAGCTGGACGAGCGGCTGAAGCCCGAGCTGGCGCAGATGAACGTGCTTGCGAAATATGTGAAGGTGACCGACGAGGAGGTCCGCAAGGCCTACGACGACGCCACCAAGGCGCTGCCAGCCGACCAGAAGTACCGCTCCGCATTCTATCTGCCGGAGTCGGCAAAGGTGTTCATCATCCAGTGCGCCAGCCGTGACAAGATCATGGAAGCCAAGAAGCAGCTAGACCAGGGGATGTCCTTCGGCGTGGCGGCTGAGAAGTATTCCGAAGACGAGAACACCAATAAGAACCGCGGAGAGATCCCCGGCTGGGTGAACAAGCCCGATCCCGTGCGCCCTGCCCCGCAGGGGACTCCGCCGGAGTTCTTCCAGAAGGTGTTCAGCATGAGCAAGGGACAGACCTCGGAACCCTTCCGCGTGCGCGTTCCTCTGCCGAACGGGCAGGTCTCGGAGCAGTGGCTTATCGTCCGGGTTGAGGACAAGAAACCGGCGCGTATGCAGCCCTTCGAACACGTGAAGGGAGTGATCCGGGACAGGATCCTGCAGCAGAAGGCGTCTCAGGATCAGAAGCTGGTGAAGATGTTCACCGACCTGAGGCCCGACGCGAAGATCGAGGTGCTGCTGCCGAACTACAAGGAAGTCTTTGCCCGCGTGCAGGAGAACCTGCAGAAGCAGCAGACCATCACGGAGAAGGCCATCACCGGCGGAACGGGCGGGACAGCCGCTCCGGCTGCTCCCGGCGGCGGGCAGTAGCAAGCATACAGGCGGCAACTGCGGCGGCGGATGCTGCAAAGAGCGAGCCCCGGGCGGACTGGCCGCCCGGGGCATTCGTTTGCGCGGTTCCAGCGACTAGGAAATCAGAACTCGAAGTCCAGCCCGAAGTCCGGGGCCTCCCTGGAAGCTCCACCGAACGTAAGATTCACGCCGTAGAAGGCATCGCCGCCCAGAAGAGAAGCCCGGAGCTTCAGGAAGGACGCGACCGGCAGCTCCAGACCGAAGTTCAAACGGCGGCTGTCGAACTCCGCCAGAAGCCGCAGCCGTGACGGGCCGTCCATCTCGACACTGCCGAAAGCTCCCTTGATGCCGTCCGCGCCCACTCCGGCGTTCAGCCGCAGGGAAGAGAACGGAGGGACAGCAACAGGCATGGGGGCTCCGGCCACGATGTAATATGCGCGCCCGAAGCGGGTCTGATCCGCAATGTCACGGACTCCGGCGCTCAGGGCGGGCAAACTGGCGGTCCCCGGGAAGATCGCCACCTGGGCGCCTGCCGTCCAGTCCGCCCCTCGTCCGGGGCGGTCATCGCGGACGACCTCCAGCTCCACGCCGGGCAGACCCGCCTGAAGCCACTGGATGTTGTCCCCGGAGTCGCTCCCGCGGACGGCGGTCTCCCACCGGAGGGAGCCGGGGGAAAGCACCTGCCCCGCCGGAGCCAGAAGCACGCGGTCTGCGCCTGCCGGCCCGCAGGCCAGAACCAGAACGCCCGCCATCAAAAGCACAGTCCTTTTCACTTTCCTATCCCTTCCGGCCCGGGCCGGCAGCTCCGGGCACGCGAATCCCGTCGCCGTTTCTTATTTGCCCTTCAGGACGGGCGACCAACTGGCATACCGGTTCAGGCCCTTCCCCTTCGTGAGGTTGAGCACATCCCCGCTCTTCCAGTCATAGCGCATCAGGTCGTCGCCCGACTGGTAGAGCAGGAACCGTCCGTCCGGGCTGAAGACCGGGTTGGTGACCATCCCCTTGACCAGCTGCCGGGGCTTTCCACCCGTTGCAGGCACCGCCCAGAGTCCGGCGGGCAGTCGCGCTCCGTCCGGCGCCTCCTCCACCCGTTCGAAGACAATAGTCTCCCCGTCCGGAGACCAGGCGGGGTTGCGCATCGCGAAGCGATTGTCTCTGCTTTCCAGCAAGACCCTGGCCGGGGCGATATTCGGCACGCCCTCCGGCAGACGCGCCGGGTCGGGCTCGTAGACGGCGAGCATTGCGTACCCGGGAGGGCCTCCGGTGGCCAGCGCGAGCCTGCGGCCATCCGCCGACCAGCCGAACGTGCATTCGTCGGTCACGACTTTCTCGCCGCGGCCGTCCAATAGCGTGGCGGTGACTCTATCCTGGCCCAGAGACAGATAAGCGCGCTGGAAATCGTAGCCCTGGGAGACGGCGGCGATCCAGTCGTTGCGCGGTGAGACGACGGCATAGGAATACCGCCGGGTGGGCGGCGGATCCTCCTGCATATCCCGGAGTTGAGCGGGATCCAGCGATTCGTCCCCGCGGGAGGGAAGCACGCGGACAGGATCCGTCCCTGTAGTGCTGCAGCTGAAGACCTGCGAGTTGCTGATGTAGTAGACCCGGCGCGTGCCGAAGGAGACCGAAATGTTCGTCTGCGCCCCACTGGTAGCCAGCAGCCTGCCCTTGGCGCGGCCGTTCGGACGGACTTTGCCCAGCTGGTAATCCTGGCTTTCGATCTGGCCCGTAAAGTAGATCCAGTCTCCATCCGGCGAAAAGGCAGTCTCGCGCTCGTCACCCGGGAACACCGCAAGCCGGACCGGATCCGAACCGTCCTCATTCATCAGCCACACATCCGCAGTGCCGTCCCGGTCGCTGATGAACGCGATCTGCCCCGGCTTCGCGACAGCCTTAGTCGGGCCACCGGCCGCCAGCCACTGACCCACCCATACCGCGCCGACCACAAGCACAAGAGCGATCAAAACGAAGACGACAAGACTACGGCGCTCTGTATTCATCGTCATACCTCCTGGGCTGCCCGGTAGGGCAGCCGCCGGGGATTCTCAGGCGGCGCCTCTCAGCACCCGTCCCGGGGTCTCGCTTGTGATTTTGCCATCCCTGAGGGCGAAGCGTCCATTGACCAGCACGTGCAGGATGCCTTCCGGCAGCCGCTGCGGGTCGGCAAAAGTGGCGGTATCGCGCACGTTCTGCGGATGAAAGACCACGATGTCGGCTTTCATGCCTGGCGCAATGCGTCCCCGGTCGCGGATGCCGAGCCTCTCCGTGGCAAGCGATGTCATTTTCCGGATCGCCTCCTCAAGGCTCAGAATGCTGCGCTCCCGGACATAATGCGCAAGAACGCGCGGGAAAGTTCCGAACGCGCGCGGATGGGGTTTCCCGCGAGACATGGGGCCGGAGCACGCCCGTGCGGTGGCGTCCGACCCAAACAGCGTCCAGGGCGTGCGCATCACGGCTTCGACATCCGTCTCGGACAGACAGAAGTGCACCATCCCCACACCGAAGTCCTCGTCCACCAGTAGATCCAGCAGCGCATCCACCGGGTTCCCGCCGATGCGTGCGGCCACTTCCGCGGCGGGAAGGCCCTCCGCCCAGCGGTTGCGCTCTTCCGTGACGGACGATATGACAATGGACTCCAAGCCCCCGCTGTCGCGCCAGTAGCCACATTCCAGGCTTTGAGAGATCTCATCCCGGATGCGCGCCCGGACACTTGCGTCGGCCAGCCGCTCGCGCATCGCCGCCGGGCCGCCCGAGTGCGCCCAGGCGGGGATGAGAGTATCCAGCCCGGTGCAAGTGGCGGTGTAGGGGTACTGGTCGGCCGTGACGTCCAGGCCCCTCTCCCGCGCCTCGTGGATCATCTCCAGCGCCCTGACGGCCTTGCCGTGGTTGGACGTTCCGCAGGCTTTCAGGTGGGAGATCTGCACAGGCGCGCCGGATTGTTCTCCGACGGCGATCGCTTCGCTGACGCTCTCAAGCAGACCGTCTGATTCGCTGCGCATGTGGGTGGCGTACAACCCGCCCCGCCGGGCCGCGACCCGGGACAGGGAGGCCAGTTCTTCGGTGGAGCCGTAACTGCTGGGGGGATAGATCAGTCCGCTGGAAAGCCCGATGGCCCCTTCGTCCATCGCGCGGGAGACAAGGTCGCACATGCGCTTCATCTCATCGGGAGTGGCCGGCCGGTCCTCGGCTCCCACCACCTCGCGACGGATGTTCGCGTGTCCTACAAGCATGCACATGTTCACGGCGACCCCGGAGCGCTCCAGGACGTCCAGCATTTCCCCGAAATGGCTCCAGCTCAGGCCGGCTCCCAGCCGCTCGAAGGCCCGCCTGGCGCGCTCCCGCGCCTCTTCGTTCAAGATGGGAGCGTCTGAAAAGCCGCAGTTGCCGTTGACTTCCAGCGTGACGCCCTGGGCGAGCTTGCTCTCCACCGTCGGGTTGACCAGGGCGGTCATATCCGTGTGTGCGTGGAAATCCACGAACCCCGGGCAGATGACGTGGCCGGAAACGTCCACGACCTCGGCGCCCTCTCGCGGCCCCTCTCCCACCCACAGGATGCTGTCTCCCGAAACGCGCACATCGCCGTCGAAGCCCGGAGACCCGGTACCATCCACGACAACGCCGCCTGAAAGTATGATGTCCATCTACACCCCCGGACCTCCCGCAGGCAGTTTACCCCGCATCGGTCTTTGTCTGCCCGGGCGGGCAGGCCACTGCGCCTGAACCTTGCGCCCGGATAGCTGCGGAATAGGCAGAGGTGCAGGGCAAGCCGCGCCGGGGGTACAAAGCCCTGTTGGCAATACTACTGATGCAGAAAGGAGCCAAGCGCATTGAAGTCGCACACGGAGTATCTCTGGTTCAACACGCGCAGGCAGAAGGAGTTCGTGAACATTACGGCCGAGTGCGAGCGGATTCTGAAGGAGTCCGGAATCCGCGAGGGATTCATGCTGGTCTCGGCGATGCACATCACCGCCGGAGTCTGGGTAAACGACAATGAATCCGGTATCCTGCAGGATGCCATGGACTTCCTGGAGGAGCTTGCACCGTTCCGCGCAGACTACAGGCACCACCGGACCGGCGAGACGAACGGAGACGCTCATCTGAAGAACCTGCTGACGCATCATCAGGTCATCATCCCTGTGACGGAAGGCAAGCTGGATCTTGGCCCGTGGCAGACCATCTTCTACGCGGAGTTCGACGGGCAACGGCGAAAGCGAGTGGTGGTCAAGATCATCGGAGAGTAAGACATCTCGAAGGGATGCCTACCTTTTGGCGGTAAGTGGTATACTCCTTACAGGAGTAAGACGATGATCGTGAAGACGACAGCCAAGGGACAACTGGTCATCCCGGCAAAGCTGCGGCGCGAACTGGGAATCCGGCCCGGGCAGCGGCTCGCCATCCGCCGGGAAGGCGGTGGGCTGCTCATCACGCCGCTTCCCGAAGATCCTGTAACTGCGCTTCGGGGTATCTGCCGGAACCTGCCTCTCAGGGAGACCCTAGAAGAGGAAAGAAAGCGTGAGCGAGAGCGTGAAGAACAGATACTTGCTCGATTCGTGGGCGATGGTAGCCTATCTGAAGGATGAGCCAGCCGGCGACAAGGTTACATCTCTGCTACAGGAAGCGAGGAAGGGCCCCTTAGAATGCGGTATGAGTAGCATCAATCTCGGAGAGGTGTATTATGTCCTGATCCGGCTATTCGGTCTGAACAGAGCACGCGACCTCCTGTCCGCCATCAGAGCTACCCCTCTGAGAATCATTCCCGTATCGGAAGAGCAGGTAATGCGCGCAGCCGAGTGGAAGGCCGGGCATCGTATGTCCTATGCGGACGCATTCGCTGTGGCTGCGGCACTGGAATGGAATGCCACCGTTGCTACTGGAGATCCGGAGATCCTGGCTTTGTCGGACCGGGTTCCGCTACTCGATTTGACACGGGGCTAGACCTCCAGGCCGCGCAGAGGTCATCTTTACACAGTGCTTTTTGAAAGGAACTGTCATGCCTCTTCCGCCCATCATCCCTCGTGAGGTGCTGTTCGGGAATCCGGACCGGCTGAATGTCCGGTTATCGCCGGATGGAACACGCATGGGGTACATCGCTCCGCTGGACGGGGTGTTGAACGTGTGGGTGCGCTCCCTAGAAGGCGGAGACGACCGCCCGGTGACGCACGATACGCACCGTGGCATTCGGGTCTTTTTCTGGGCATATGACGGAAAGCATCTGCTGTATCTGCAGGACAGGGACGGCGACGAGAACTGGCACGTCTATGCGGTGGATCTGCAGACGGAAGAAGTCCGGGATCTGACTCCGTTCGAGAACGTGCAGGCGCATCCGCTGGCCGTGGAACCGGAGCGCCCGGATGAGATGCTGGTGGCCCTGAACCGCGAGGATCCCCATCTTCATGATGTCTACCGGGTGCGCCTGGATACGGGCGAATGCGAGCTGGTGGCGGAGAACCCCGGGGACATCGTTGGCTGGGACGTGGACTGGCACCTGAACGTGCGCGGCGGGTCCGCGCAGAGGGAAGATGGGGGAACGGAAATCCGTGTCCTGGAGGGCGCGGAGTGGCGCACAGTGCTTTCCGCGCCATTCGGTGAATCCATCGGAGCCCTGGGAGTCACGCCGGATGAGCGCGGTCTCTACATCGTCAGCAGTCTGGACTCCAACACCAGCCGCCTCCTGACGATAGACGTGGAGACAGGGGAGCAGAAGGTGGTCGCCTCGCGGCCCGATGTGGATTACGAGGGCGGCGCCGTGGTGCACCCCACAAGGCATCACGTGCAGGCGGTGCCTTTCACACGGGCGAGGCGCGAGTGGCAGTTTCTGGATCCGGAGTTCGAGCACGACTTCAGGAAGGCGGCATCTCTTGGCCACGGCGAAGCCGATGTCGTCTCGCGCGACCTGGAGGACAGGCTCTGGATCGTCGCTTTCAGCTCCGACATTGACCCGGTGAAGTATTACCTGTTCGACCGGACCTCCGGCGAAGGCCGGTATCTGTTCAGCCAGAACCGCGCGCTGGAAGAAGCCCATCTCGCCCCGATGAAGCCCGTGGAGATCACCACCCGGGACGGCCTGACCATGGTCTGCTACCTGACCTTGCCGGAAGGAGTGGAACCGAAAGGGCTGCCCCTGGTGCTGAATGTCCACGGGGGACCCTGGGCACGGGACTACTGGGGTCTGGACCCGGAAGCGCAGTGGCTGGCCAACAGAGGATACGCTTGCCTGCAGGTGAACTACCGTGGCTCCACGGGATTCGGCAAGGCATTCGTCAACGCCGCTAACCGGGAATGGGGCGGCAAGATGCACGATGATCTGATAGACGCCGTACAGTGGGCCATAGACGAAGGTATCGCTGATGCCGCGCGGGTGGGGATCTTCGGATGGTCCTATGGCGGATATGCGACCATGGTGGGAATGACATTCACGCCCGACGTGTTCGCCGTGGGGGTGGCCGGTGTGGGCATCAGCAATCTGGTCTCTTGGTACCGGAGCATCCCCCCCTACTGGGAGCCCTTCCGCGCCCA
>JBBFLP010000086.1:0-11174 GCA_037478975.1 Armatimonadota bacterium | reverse complement strand
GGCTTCGAGGTCGTTCGACCTGTCCGCAACCATCCGGTCACTGGAGCTGGGGCAGATTGCGGCCTATGTCCCCGCGCTGGAGGGGATGGAAGGCCGGGTGAGCGGAGAGGTCTCAGCGATCACAGGCTTCTGGCCGGATCTGCGCGCCTCGTTCGACGTGCGGGCTGAAGATCTGGACATAGCCGGCCTGACCGTCCCGCTGGCCACCGCCCGCGGAGCCTATGATGCAGGCCGGCTGGAGCTGGCCGAGTTCAAGGCTCAACGGGGAGCCGCGGCGGCCACGGCTTCCGGTACGCTGGAGGAGACCGGCCAGCTGGACTTCGCATTCCGGCTGGAGGATCTGGATGTCGCCGAAGCCCTGGCGATGGCCGCCCAGCGGGGCATCCCGGCGGCCGGACGGGTGGATATCGAAGGCCGGCTGGAGGGTACCATCTCCGCCCCGGAGGTTCGTGCCCGGCTCTCATCCCGCGACCTGCAGCTTGCGGCCCGCGATGTGGAACTGGATGACTGCGACCTGGTCTGGGCTGATGGCCAGCTCTCGCTGCGGGACGGTTCCGCCCGCGTGGCGGGTGGGCGCGTCCTCATCGAGCGGGCCATCGTCTCCACGGAGAGCGGTGACGGCGGGCTTTCGGAGCTTGTGGTGCGGCTGGGCGCAGATGGCAGCGGTGAGCAGCCGGTGGACGCGGCGGAACTGCTGGCGATCGCCCGCGGGATTGCGCTCTCCCTGGGCATCGAGGGCGCGCCCCGGCAGATCCTGCTACAGCTGCCGGAGCGGGTGCAGGGACGCCTCACGGGCGAGATCCGCATCACCAGGGAGAACGGCACCTACTCCGGTCAGGCGGAGCTAACTTCTCCGCGGATCAGCGTCTGGGGAGCCGAACTGGGTCGAGCGGAGCTATCGGCCTCCGCCGGTCCTGAGGGATATGCGGTTCAGAGCCTTATGCTCGAAGACGGCGAGATGCTGGTGGTGGGCAACGGTTCCGTTGACGCCGGGGGCCGTCTGAAGGCCGACCTGGAAGGCTACAATGTGGATCTGAAACGCATCCCCCAGGCGCTGGAGGTCTCTGCCGCCCCCGGCTCCGCGGACTTCAGCTTCACTGCGTCCGGCACACTGGAATCGCCCGAGGTGGAAGGGTCGGTACTGATCAGCGATGCTGAGTTCGCGGGACTCAAGCTGGAACGCATCGCCACCGGCCGGATGCTCTTCCGCGAAAACCTGGTGGAGGTCCGGGAAGGCTCAATTGCGACGGGACAGAATGTTGTGCGGATCTCCGGCTCGGTTCCTTTTAGCATCCGTGAGCTTGCATTCCGCGAGGGAGGGCCGGTGTCCCTGGAGGCGCGGCTGGTCAATCCCGATATGGACCTGCTGTCTCTTGTCATCCCGCGTCTGGATGTGGAGCGATCCTCGGGAGATGTGGAGGCCGGTATTACGGTGGAGGGGACGTGGCCGGTTCCTCAACTGCGGGGGCAGGTGCGGGTGGCCGATGGGCAGCTTGCCATCACCGGTATGAGCACCGTGTTCCGCAATGTGCAGGTGGACCTGGACCTGCAGGGGACGCGGGTGGCCATCCGCGAGTTCCGGATGGACTCCAGCGACGGGGGCACGCTGGTGGTGGAAGGCGGTGCCGGACTGGGGCCAGAAGGGTGGCAGGTGGACGCCTCCGCGACAGCTCGCGGTCTGGGGCTGAAGCTGCGCAACGTGACAGGCGTCTACGACGAGAGCTACTCGGGCAAGGTGGATGTGGATGTGCGGATGGCCGGTCCGATGCGCTCTCCACTGGTCTCCGGCGAGGTGACGGCGCGAAACGGAACGGTCGGACTGCCGGTCATACCGGAGGAACGTGAGGAGCGCCGGAAGCCGGTCTGGAATCCGCGGCTCAGTCTGGCCCTGAGGGCCGGCGAAGGTCTACGTGTGCGCGGGCCGAGGCTCAATGCAGGGGTGGAAGGGAATGTGGCGGTGTCCCGGGACTTTGAGAACCCGTCCGTCGCGGGACGGCTGGTGGTGCGGTCCGGATATCTTCTGTTTCCGGGCAGCCGCTTCCGCGTGGTGCCACCGGGGACGATTGATTTCAGCTGGGATTCCCCTAACCCGCCGGCCGTGACGCTGGACATCCGCGCGGAGACGACGCTGGCGTCGGCGGTGGGCGTCGGGCCGGGCGGGCCGAGCTACAAGATAGAAGCCAGCCTGCGGGGATCCCTGCAGGAGCCTCAACTGACTTTCCAGAGCTCGCCGCCGGGGCTAGAGACGCAGCAGATCATGAACCTGCTGGCTCAGCGGGCCGGCGTGGGACCAGGAGGCTTTTCGGGCGGCGCGCAGCTTCAACGCGAGATGGCGCAGCTCTTCACCGCCAGCGTGGCTCCCGGGATGCTGCAGCCCGTGGAGGAGGCTCTGGCGGATGTGTTCGGGCTGGAGGAGCTGGCCTTCGGGTTCGGCGGCCCGGAAATGATGAACCTGTCTCTCACACGGCGGCTTTTCGGGGGGCTCAGTCTGACCATCTGGAGGGGACTGGGAGAGGCCGCGGAGTGGTCCGAGTGGAAGCTGACTTACGACCTCAAAGGCCGGACACGGGTCAGCTATGGCGAAAGCCGGTTCGGAGACCGCATACTCGGACTGGAAAGCACGTTCCGGTTCTGAGGGGCCGGTGGACCCGCTTGCAGGGGAGGGGCTTCGACATCCTGTTGGACACGGCTGGGGCGGACAGCACAGGCGCGGGAAAAACGGACTCCGTGGGGACGCAGGAGGTCCGGGATTTCGAGGACCTCGTAGCGCTCTATGACAGGAAGCTCTACAATCTGGTGCTGCGTCTGGTGGGGGACCGGGAGGACGCGGCCGATCTGACTCAGGAGGCGTTCTACCGGGCCTTCCGCGCCTGGGAGTCGCTGAAGGACCGCTCGCGGGCGTATCCATGGCTTTGCCGGATCGCCCTGAATCTGTGCCGGAACAGGGCGCGCGACGCGCAGCGGCGGCCGGAAGAGCCGCTGGACACGGAGCCGGTCTCGGACGATGCGGAGCCACACGGAGCGCTGGAAAAGGCGGAGACGGCGCGGCGCATCCGGCTGGCCATAGATGGCCTGCCTCCCGAGTACCGCGTGGTGGTGGTGCTGCGCGATGTCCAGGGGCTCAGCTATCAGGAGATAGCAGATGCGACCGGCCTGGGGCTGGACGTGGTGCGGACGCGGCTGGCGCGGGCAAGAGGAATGCTGAGGCGCAGACTAGAAGGCTGTCTGTAATATCCGACTCCGGTGGGAGGAATATGCAGGAGAAGCGCGTGCAACTCAAACAGGTCTTTGCGATGATGGTGGCGGCCATCCTGTTGCTTGCTGTTGGGACGGACACCCCCGCCCAGCAGGAGGAGGCCAGGAACATCGTCGAGATCCAGATCACCGGTAATAAGAATATCGGCCGCGATGCCATTCTTTCGGCCATCGAGCTCACACCCGGTATGCCCTTCGACCGGCAGAAGATGCAGGAGGCGCGCAACGCCATAGACCGGATGGGCTTCTTCCAGGTGGTGAGCGCTCGGGAAGAGGCTGCTCCTGGGGGAGTACGTGTGGTCTTCGAGGTGGTGGAGAACCCTGTGGTGACGGCCATCGTGTTCCGGGGGAACACGGTGGTCAGCGAGCAGGAACTGTTGGATGCCATGCGCACCAAGGTGGGGCAGGTCTACAACATCAACACCCTGGAGCAGGATCTGCGCGACATCGAGAACCTCTACGCCCGCAAGCAGTATCTGGCCTACGTCACGAACGAGGCCGAAATAGACCCGGCCACGGGCGTGCTGACCCTGCCCATTATGGAGTTCCGCGTCGGGCGGATCGAGTTCACGGGGCTCAAAAAGACCAAGCCCTGGGTGCTGAAGCGGGAGATGAAGCTGAAGGAGGGCGACCTCTACAACGCCCAGCAGCTCCAGAGGGATATCACGCGCATCTATGAGCTGGACTATCTGGACGCGGAGAAGTACGAGCCCCCGCGAAGGGAGCCGGGCGACCGCGAGGGATATCTGAACATCATCATCCCCGTGCAGGAGAAGAAGACGGGGCAGGTGAGCGTGGGTCTTGGCTATAGCTCCTATCAGAAAGTGGTGGGAAGGGTGGAGCTCTCCGAGACCAACTTCCAGGGCAAGGGGTTGGGGTTGAACGCCCTCTACGAGGCCGGAGGCAGCCGCGGTGACAGCTACGAGCTGGGCTACTACAGCCCCTGGTTCCGGCCGGACAACACCAGTCTGTCCATCCGGCTGTATGATCGGGCGGTCTACCGGTTCTCCTCCAGCGCCTTCGGCGGCGGCGTCAACATCGGCGAGGACGCCGACTACACGGAGCGGCGCAAGGGCGTGAACGTGGGGCTATCCCGTCCGTTCGGAGAGAAATTGCGGGGATTCGTCACGTTCCGGACCGAGTCCGTGGATGCGAATTTCCGTGAAGGCTCCACGGTGGACCCCTCCCTGGTGGCCATCACGCAGTCCGGTTCGGTAACGGGGATTGCGTTCAAAGGAGTGCTGGACAGACGGGACTTCGCGCTGGATCCCGGCGTGGGCAGCTATTACTCCCTTTCCTTTGAGCCTGGGTACTCGGATGTCAGCCGCGCGGGAAAGGGTGGCTTCACCAAGACCGAGCTGGATCTCAGGCGCTACTTCAGTCCTGAGGGGCCGAAGGAGACCGTAAAGGACCGGCGGCGGACCATCGCGGTTCGTCTGAGAGCCGCCACGAGCACCGGCAAGCTGCCGTTCTGGGAGCAGTATTTCGTGGGCGGCGCGGAGCGTCTGCGGGGATACCGCGAGGACCGCTTCTGGGGCAACTCCATGCTGCTGGCCAGCGTCGAATACCGTGTCCCCCTGAGTGGCGGACTGGGCGGAGTGATCTTCGCGGATTACGGTGACGCCTGGGGGAACGACTACGTGGACGTCATCCCGGAGTTGAGCCAGTCCAGCTCGTTCAAGGGGCATTTCGGATACGGCCTGGGCATCCGGGTGGCCACTCCCATCGGGAACCTGCGGTTCGATTACGGTTTCGGGGACGAAGGGTCCCGGACGCATTTCAGCATCGGCCAGGCCTTCTGAGCCGGCTGCGGCGGGGGCGTGGCGACAGGTTGGAAACTCTAAGGAGACTGTGACATTGAATAGCATTCGGGCAATCAGCGCTCTGGCGGTTGTCATTGCTGTGGTCTGTGCGGCGTGCGCGCCGGTTGCGGCGCAGGGGGCAACGCAGCCGGCGGTGGGCGTGGTGGACGTGCAGAAGGCGTTCAACGAATATAAAGTCACCACCACTTCCAACGAAGAGATCAACCGGATGGTGGAGAGCTTCCGGCGTGAGCTGGATATCCGTGCGTCGCACCGGCTGCTTACGGAAGAGGAGGTCAAGCAGCTTGTGCAGCTCCGGAGCAAGAGTCCTCTGACGGATGCCGACAGGAGCCGCATAGACGAGCTGGAGCGCATCTCCAAGCAGCGCGACGAAGAGCTGAATGCTCTGAGCAACAAGAGCGATCTGACGGAGCAGGAGCGGGCGCGCCTGAAGGAGTTGCGCGACCTGGCCAACAGGAACGACGCGAACGGGCGCACACTGGCGGAGGATTACAGCCAGCAGGTGGAGCAGCGCAAGTCCCAGCTCTCGGACAAGATCACGGCCGACCTCAAGGAGGCGATCGCCAAAGTGGCGCAGGCCAAGGGGCTGGCGACGGTGGTGGACAAGATCGCCGTGCTGTACGGAGGAGTGGACATCACCGAGGATGTTATCAAGACACTCAACTCGGGGTGAGAAGCGTCTAAGCCTCACGGCTGCGCTGGCCCTAGCTTTCGTCCTGAGCGCGGCCGGTTGCGGCCGGAACGCGCGTCCGGTCCACCTGGCTTCTCCTCCGGCTCCGGACAGCCGGCTGCTGGAAGGGGTTCATCCCTATCAGCGGATGCGTGCCCCGGCGCTTTCCTCTCCTCTCACACAATACGAGGAAGGAGGCGTCAGGACATCGTCCTCGATGGCTCCCGCAGTCCGGGCAGGAATGCCAGATATCCGCGCCGTGGAAAAGGGGCTGCGCGGACGGGCTGATGCCATGGCGCAGCGGTACGGGGAGAATGTCCTGCGCCGGGAGATGGATTCGGCCAGGCTGGCGGCGCGGGTGAAGCGCGCGGAGGCGGAGCCGGAGCTGGAGCGCCAGATCGAGCAGATAAGGCAGGAGAGCACGGAACGCGCGGCGGGCATCCGGCGGGAGGCGGGACCGGAAAGGAACGCCCTGCAACTTCGCCTGGCGGCGCTGGATAGCCGGATCCGGGCCAGCCTCTGGGAGGTCCCTTCCGGCCTGAGCGAGGAGCGTGAGCAGGTAGCCGTCCGGATCCGCGAGCTGGAAACAGGGACCGAATCCCGAGTCCGGGCCCTGGAGGCCGAGACGGAGGAGCGCATCACGCGGATGCGCGCGGCCTTCGAAGAGCGGATGGCGCATCTGGAACAGGAAGAGATGCACTCCGCCCGTAAGCGTGCCGCCGATCAGCTCCAGAGCAAGCAGCAAGAAGCGGGGGCGGCTTTGCAGGAAGTGCTGGCGCAGCTCCGAACGGCCGGCTCGGCGCCGGGGGCGGAGTACGGCCTGCCGGTCACGCAAAAAAGAAGCAGCCCGCCCGCAGCGCCGGACTTTCGTGGCTCCAGGGCAGCCGCTCAGAGGAAGATGCGCGAAGACGCGCGGCTGGCGGCGGAGCTTGCGCGGGAGACTGCTGAACCCGGAAGCGGCGCTTCGCGGGTGAGGAGCCGAGCCGCACTTCTGCTCGGCGGCAAGCCCTGAGGGGTTCCAGCGATTGGGCCGTGCAGGGGCGAAGTCCTTACTGTGGCGGCCAGAATGTTCACGGATTACGCGCAATGACAGTCAATCTTCGGCAGATCGCCGAACTGGTAAGCGGCGAAATCGTGGGGGATCCGGAAACCATCGTGTCGGGTGTGTCGTCCATTGATGACGCCCGGCCGGGGGATCTGGTGTTCGCCGAGTCTCCGAAGCATCTTTCCATCGCCCAGCAGTCGGCTGCGGCGGCGGTGCTGACACGCTTCCAGCCGGAGAATCCGGCCAAGCCCATGGTGATGGTGCCCAATCCGCGCCTTGCCTTCTCGCGCGTGCTCCAGATGTTCGCTCCGGCTGTCAAAGAGCAGCCGGGCATCCGTCCCACAGCCTATGTGGCTCCGGGGGCGTCGGTCTCGCCCGAGGCGTGTGTGGGTCACTGCGCCTACATCGGGGAGCGAGCCGTGATCGAGCGGGGGGTGGTCATCTCTCCCTTTACTTATGTAGGTGACGACGTCACCGTGGGGGAGGATTCCTTCCTGTACCCGCACGTGGTGATCTATCCGGGCACGCGCATCGGCAGGCGGGTGAACATCCACGCCGGCAGCGTCATCGGCGCGGACGGCTTCGGCTACAATCCGTCTGAGAACGGGCACCAGAAGGTGCCTCATATCGGCGGCGTCATCATCGGCGACGACGTGGAGATCGGCTCCTGCGTCACCATAGACCGGGCGCGCACCGGCTTCACGGAGATCGGGGCGGGGACGAAGATAGACAATCTCGTCCACGTGGCGCACAATGTGCGCATCGGGAAGAACTGCATCATCATCGCGCAGGTGGGCATCTCCGGCAGCTGCGTCATCGGCGACGGAGTGCTGCTTGCCGGGCAGGTGGGCATCAAGAACCACGTGAAGGTGGGGGACGGCGCCCAGGTGGCGGCGCGAGCGGGTCTGATCTCCGACATACCGCCTGGAGCCAAGATCGCGGGATATCCTGCGCGCCCTTACGGCGAGGAGATGCGCATCTGGGCCAGCCTGGGGCGCCTTCCCGAGATGGTGAAGCAGGTCCGCTCTCTGGAGCAGCGCGTCGCGGAGCTGGAAGAGCGGCTACGGGAAGCCGGGGAGAAGTGATCTTCACGCCGGGAGAGCAGAGAACCCTGGCGGGGACCGCGGCTTTTGAGGGCATCGGCCTTCATACCGGGGAGCGTTGCAGCCTGCGGGTGCACGAAGGCGCGGCCGGAGCAGGTATCGTGTTCCGGAGCGGGCGGCAGAAGATCCCAGCCGTTCCATCGAGCGTGGTGGATACTTCGCGGGGCACCACCCTGGGCAGCGGCGGGGAGCGGGTGGTCTGCGTGGAGCATTTGATGGCGGCCCTGGCCATCTGCGGAATAGACAACGCCGTCTGCGAGGTGGAAGGGCCGGAGCTTCCCGCGATGGATGGAAGCGCGCTGCCGTTCTGCCAGGCGTTTGTCCGGGTGGGAACGTGCCCGCAGGGGCGTGAGCGCATCGTGCGCCGTCCGGATGGGGTCGAGTGCGTGACGGAGGGCGCCAGCATGCTGATGGCCAGCGCCTCGCAGGCTTTTGCGGCGCGCTATCTGATGCGCTACAGTCATCCACTGATCGGGCTGCAGTTTGCGGAGTTCTCCGAGGGGGAAGATGCGGTGGAGCGCGTGGCTCCCGCGCGGACGTTCGGGCTGTTCCAGGAAGCCCGGGAACTGCAGGCGAAAGGACTGGCGCGGGGAGCGAGCGAGGAGAATGCTATCATCGTTTACGATGATGCCATCCGGCCGCCGCTGCGCTTCAAAGACGAGCTGGTGAGGCACAAAGTGCTGGATATGCTCGGCGATATCGCTCTGTGCGGGTGTGCTCTCCGGACGGCGTTGTTCGGGGTGGCCACCGGTCACCGGGCGAATGTGGAGATGGCGCGGCGGATCGTCGAAGGAAAGGCGGTATAGATGGCGTCTGTGACAGAGGAAAGAGACCACGGGGCCGGAGTTGGCCCCTTTACGGAGGCTTACGGAATGCTGGACGTGGAGCAGATCCGCGCGATACTCCCCCACAGGTATCCCTTCCTGCTGGTGGACCGTATCCTGAAAATGGAGCCTGGCGTTCGGGCGACGGGGCTGAAGAACGTCACCATCAACGAGGAGTTCTTCAACGGGCACTTCCCCGGCCACGCCGTGATGCCCGGGGTTCTGATTGTGGAGGCGATGGCCCAGGTGGGCGGCGTCCTCATCCTTTCGCTGCCGGAGCACATGGGCAAGCTTGCTTATTTCGCGGGCATAGACCGGTTCCGCTTCCGCAAGCCGGTGCTCCCCGGGGACACGCTGGTCACGGAGGTGGAGATGCTGAAGGCCCGGGGCAACATCGGCAAGGTCCGGGCCTCCGCCTATGTGGACGGTCAGATGGTGGCCGATGGCGAGCTGATGTTCGCACTGGTGGAGCGCGACGAGCCGATGGTCGCTGAAGAGAAGCAGCCGGTGGCGGTGGGAAAGTAACCAACCCTTTCAGGAAGCTTGGTGCGCCAGAGATGAAAATAGATGAAGAAGTCGGCACCCGGCTGCACCCGACGGCCGAAGTGCACCCCTCGGCGGAACTGGGACGCGGAGTGGAGATCGGGCCGTATGTCGTCATCGGCCCGGATGTGGTGATCGGTGATAACACCCGCATCGAGAGCCACGCCGTCATCCAGCAATGGACCCGGATCGGCCGCAACTGTGTGGTGAAGACAGCGGCCTTCCTGGGCGGCGAGCCGCAGGATCATAAGTACAAGGGCGAGCAGAGTTTTCTCATCATCGGGGACAACAACATCATCCGGGAGTTCGTCACCATCCACCGGGCGACGGGCGAAGGGGAGTCCACGGTCATCGGGGACGACAACCTTCTGATGGCCTACTGCCACATCGGTCACAACTGCAAGATCGGCAGCCACATCACCATGGCCAACATGGTGGGAATCAGCGGACACGTGCAGGTGGAGGACCGCGTGGTCTTCGGCGGTATGGTGGGAGTCCATCAGTACACGCGGATTGGCCGTCTGGCGATGATCGGTGGGATGAGCAAGGTCGTGCAGGATGTTCCGCCCTTCATGATGGTGGACGGCCGTCCGGCGCATGTCTATGACCTGAATGTGGTCGGATGCCGGCGCGCCGGCATCTCTGCCCGGGTGAGGGGCGGTCTGCGTCAGGCGTACAAGCTGCTTTACCGCTCCAACTTCAACGTCTCGCAGGCTATCGAGGCCATTGAGGCCGAAGTGGAACCCAGCCCGGAGCGGGATTACCTGCTGGAGTTCGTGAAGAACATCAAGTTCGGATTCGGGGGGCGGCAGCTGGATACTCCGAGGGGCTGACGCCCGGAATGCAAGCCGGTTCCGGGGGCTTGGAAACGACGGCCCGGCCGGCCGGGCTGGAAATAGCGGTCTTTGCCGGGGACGCTTCGGGGGATCACCAGGCGTCCCTTCTTCTGCCGGCGCTGCGGAAGAGGGTTCCTTCTCTGATGTGCTGGGGAATCGGCGGGCGGAGGCTGCGCGAGGCGGGGATGGAGCTTCTGTTCGACGCTTCTCAGGTTTCCGCCATCGGATTCGTGCAGGTGGCGCGGCTGATACCGGATATGCTCCGGCTGCTGAAGCGCGCGCGCAGGGAGCTGGAGCTCCGCAGGCCGGACATGCTGCTGGCTGTGGATGCGGGAGCGTTCAATCTGCGCATCACCCCCTTTGCCCGTTCCATCGGGATCCCGGTGGCTTACTGGTTTCCGCCCGGTTCCTGGCGCAGGGATCGCCTTTCGACCGGCGTGGAGCAGGCGGCGGATTATTTTATCAGTCCGTATCCCTGGTATGCTGAGATGCTCCGGCAGGCAGGAGCAAGGGCGGACTTTCTCGGGCATCCCCTGCTGGACCAGGTGCGTCCCCGGATGACGGCGCGCGAGTTCTCGGAAGCGCTGGACCTGGACCCTGAGCGGGACATCGCCGCCCTGCTGCCCGGCAGCCGCGGCCACGAGGTGCGCCACTTGCTGCCGGTGTTGCTGGAAGCGGCGGCTCTCATCGAGAAACAGCGCCCCGGCCGGACAGCCTTCGCCGTTGCGCTGTCGGATCATTTTCCGGCCGCAGAGGCGGCCGCCATCACGCGGAAGGAGCTGGAGGGCCAGGAGAAGCGGACCGGGGTGCGTCCCTGCGTGGCGTTGGCGCGGGGGGCCACCATCGAGGCGCTCTGCCACGCGAAGGCCGCCGCAGCCTGCTCCGGCTCCGTCACTCTGGAGGCGCTGGTGGCCGGAACCCCGATGGTGGTAGCCTACCGCGGGTCGCGCCTGATGAAGTTGGAGTATCGCTTGCGCCGTATCCGCATCCGTTATATCGCCATGCCGAACATCTTGGCCGATGCGCCGGTGGTTCCCGAACTGCGTCAGGATGAGGCGACGGGAGAGGCGATCGC
>JBBFLP010000085.1:10040-11226 GCA_037478975.1 Armatimonadota bacterium | reverse complement strand
CGAACAGGCCGATGCCGAAGAGCAGGGCGGAGAGCGTTACCGGCCACCAGGTCGGGATCATTTTTTCTCCTCCCGTGTTTTCTCCTCCCGTGCCAGGAAGATGGCCCCGATGAGCGCCGCCAGAAGGATGATGGACGTCAGCTCGAAGGCAAACAGGTACCTCTGGATGAAAGCGATGCCGATGACCCCGGCTGTTTCTGTGGCGTGATCGCTCGCGGGAGGCTTCCAGGGATAACCACTGAACCACCGCAGCAGAATGGCGCATACGGCCACCGCCACCGGCAGCGCAAACACCCAGGCGCTTCGAAGCCTCCTCGATCTCTGGCCGACGACATCTTCCGTCAGGAACACGGCGAACAGCATCAGCACCGCGACCGCTCCCACGTAGACGATCATCTGGCTCATCGCGACGAACTCGGCGTGCAGCGTCACGTAGATGCACGCCACTCCCGTGAACGTGGCGGCAAGCCAGAGCGCGGCGTGGAACAGATTCCGTGAGAACACCACCAGCAGGGCGGCCGCCAGCGTCAGGGCTCCGAAGCCAAGGAAAGCAGCCTGCTCCCAGGTGACGTTCATGCTTCCGGCTCCTTTCCCCCCTCCGCCGGAGTCGGAGTGTCCTGAGTTTCACCCTGACCCTCTGTGCCCTCCTGCGGCTCGGCAGGCTTCGCCGGGAACTGCCCGCCGATTTCGTGCAGCTTGTCCAGTCCCAGCACCAGGTCTTCCCGGCTGCTGTGCGCCAGCTCGAACTCGTCGCTCAGCACAAGAGCGCCGGTGGGGCAGACCTCCACGCACAGCCCGCAGAAGATGCACCCGGCGACGTCCAGGGTCATATCCGCCAGACGTCTCTTCTTGTCCTCGCCCACTTCCGCCACGACGGTGATGACCTGATCCGGACAGACGCGCGCGCAGGCGGAGCAGGCGATGCACCGGTCCCGGCCGGTGGCCGGGTCTACGGGCAGCGCCGGCACGCCCCGGAAGCGCTCGGACAGGCGCGGGCGCTCCTCCGGGTATTGCAGCGTTACCTTCTTGCTGAAGAGATAGCCAAGCGTGACACGCAAGCCTTTCAGAATGGACTTCGCGCCGTCGGCTATCTGGCCCAGAACGCTCACGCCAGCACCACCCACAGCCCGGCTATCATCAGGCTCACGAAAGCGGCCGGGATCAGTCCTTTCCAGGCGAAGCTCAT
>JBBFLP010000085.1:0-9940 GCA_037478975.1 Armatimonadota bacterium | reverse complement strand
ATCCCCGCGATGAAGTAGACCAGAAACGCAAGCCAGGTCACCGGATTGAAGATGAACCAGCCGCAGAGCAGTCCCCCCAGGACCGGCTCGCCCTGAGCCTTCACGATCTGCTGCAGGCTGAGCGATCCCGCCAGCATCACGGGCACCATCAGGGCTAGCACCAGCGGGACCTCATAGCTGACCAGCTGCGCCGCAGCCCGGAATGCGCCCAGCAGCGACCATTTGCTGTTGGATGCCCACCCGGCCATCATAATGCCGATGATGGGAATCCCCGTCACCGCGCACACGTAGACAATGCCGACGTTCAGGTCCGTGGGGATCAGTCCCTTGCCGAAGGGCATCACGGCATACACCAGGAATGCCGGAACGAAGACGATTATCGGGGCCAGGATGAACGGCCATCGGTCAGCGGCCGCGGGGACGATGTCTTCCTTGGCCAGGAGCTTCAGGGCATCGGCGGGAGTCTGCAGCAGACCCTGATAGCCTGTGCGATTGGGCCCGATGCGCACCTGAAAGGCTGCCATCACCCGGCGCAGCCCCCAGATCATCGGGTACATCACGACCAGCAGGACAAATGTCAGGACAGCCACGGCCACAGCCAGCTCCCGTGCCAGCAGCCAGAGTGCGGCCGTTGTGCCAGACGTCATAGCCACCCTTTTCCCAGCCGGCCGGGCATCCCTGCCCGTCCGGGAAGTGAGCCGCAATCCCCCGAGTCGCGTTCGACGATGCGGCCAGCAGCTATTTATGCGCGAAAGACAGGCATTCCTTCCACAGCGCAGCCCTTTTCGCGCGGGGTCACTTCAGGTGCTGCCTGAGCAGGTCGAACATCTGTGACGGCAGCACCGGCACGAACTCGTCGCCCAGCAATTTTACCGCATCCGCCGTGGTGGAAGGGGTGTGGAACCAGTTGACCAGGCACACGTGCATAAAGGCAGGCCGCTCCTTAGGCGCGTTCGCCCGGATGGCCTCTGCAAGCTCCTTCGCGGTATTGTCGTCCGGCCCCGTCCTCCCCGGCGCGATGAGCGAACGCAGTACGGGAGTGCCTCCGGCCACAGGGAATGCGGCATTGCCAGGGTGAACGCCGAAGGCCCGGCCGTAGTCGCCCAGAATGCCCCGCAGGCCTGGAACGGACTGCGCCCAGTCAGCAAAGTCCGCGCGTGTCCAGGGAATGTTGCTGGTGTCGCCCAGCTGGACCATGTCGAGGCCGGTCCTGCGCATCAGCTCCGCGGAGATCCTCACATAATCCCGGTAAACCCCGGCCGGGTCAGAGTAGAGATCTTTTGCATAAAGAGCCGGGGCGATGAGCCCGATGCCGGCCGTGGAACAGAAGAACTCGTCGTTTTCCGTGCAGGTTTTCTGCAGAAACTCCATCACATCCGGCATCAAAACGCTGGCCAGAGGGTTCAGCGACCACCCGATGGGAACTTCTCCCCGCCGTGGATCCTCCCACCAGTGCGGTGAGCGGAAGTGCTGCTGCAGATACTGCAGATTGTCGCCGTCTGTCACGGAGAAGACCACATAGACCTTCCCGGGCTCGGATTTGATGGCCGGTCTCTGCGGGGGTGGGGGCGGGCCGGCGTAGCGAAGGCCGGAATGGACAGTCAGGTTGAAACATCCGTCCGAAACTACTACAAATTTTCCTCGCAGGCTGGCCAGATGCTGAAGGTTGTCCTCGCTCACGCGGCCTGGAGGCTGCTCGCCGTAGCCTCCCCAGCAGCCCAGCACCGCAGCGTTCGGTTCCGCTTCGTCCAGGAAGCGCAGGCAGATCTCTTCGGCTTCGCGGTCCATCCCGTGGCTGATCCAGAAGGGCATGATGCGGTGCGCCACCATGTAGTCGCGCAGCACAATGTGCCGGGGAGCCAGAAACGCCACGGCCCTGCGGCTGGCACGGGGCCACAGCTCTCTATAGGCCCACTCATAGGCTTCCCCGGGCGATTCGAACCGCCCCCGCGCGTCCAGCAGAACAGGCAGTTCCAGCTTCTCCTGCACCTCCGGGGTGACGGGCAGTGCGGATTCCAGGGCACAGTAGAGCGTCAGGACGTTCAGCTTGTGCAGCCGCAGCGGCTCGGACTCCAGTCCTGCTTCGTAGAGGACGGCTCCTTTCAGCAGATGGCGGAACCGGCGCACAAGCTCCAGCGGGTCGGAGATCTCCTGAATGCTGTATCCCCGCTCCCGCAGTCCCTCGATCCACTTCGGAATGCCGTGCGGGCCATGCCAGCCGGGATCCTGGGTCAAAAGGATTCGCGGACGCTCGCGGTTCACCAGCCCCTGCAGCACGGTGAGCGCCAGGCGCGTCTCCGGGCTGGCCTCAAGCAGATTGGCGTGCAGAAGCGTCCGCGCCGGAGGTCCGGAGACGGGCAGAACGCTATCGGCCGAAAGGCGGGAGGGAGCTGCGGCAGCACCCCCCTCAATGAGCGCGCCCGTCGCTGTCACGAGCGCTGCCGCCAGACAACGCAACGCCGTCCGGCACCTGCGTGCTTGGGCATACCGCCGTCTTCGCATCGTCCCGGCCGCGGCGCGGCTAACGGTCTTCCTCCACCAGAATGGTGAAGTGTGTCCCGTATTCGTCCGGGTTGAAGATGCGAGGGATATAAGGAAGCCTGGCGTTCAACAGGAATCCCGCGAACGTTGCGAGCGACCCCAGCAGGATTGTCAGTTCGAAGGCGATGACAACAAACGGCAGGACGGCCACCACGGGCTTCCCGCTCACGATCATGGGATAGCGCAGCACGGTGTAGATGCACAGCGCAAATCCGGCCAGCATTCCCATCAGAGCTCCGGCGATCGCGAACACCCTGACGAACGTGGGCTTCTCCCGCAGGATCTGCTCGGCCGCTGGCACGGGGATAGGGCTGAACGCGTGGATCTTCCGCGTCGGAACGCCGGAGTCCACCAGCTCCTGCAGCTTATGAAGGTAGGAGTGCTCGTCTTCGAAACGGTATTCCTGCATCAGGTGTACTCCTCCTTGATCTCCGTGATGGCCAGCACCGGCAGTGTCTTGCAGAACAGCAAGAAGAGTGTGAAGAACAGTCCGAAGCTGCCGATCGTGATCCCCACCTCAACAAAGCTGGGTTTGTAGAGACCCCACGCATACGGATCGAAGTCCCGGGCAAGAGAAGTCACGATGATGATGAACCGCTCCAGCCACATTCCCACGTTGACGAACAGACTCATCACAAACAGCGCCGGGATGCTGGTGCGCACTTTGCGGAAGAACAGCAGAAGCGGTATCACCGAGTTGCAGGCCACCATCACCCAGTAGGCGTAGCGGTAGTGACCCGGCTCCTCTGCCCCCAGCAGCCGGTAGACGAAGTGCGAGATCTCATAGGTGTTTCCGCTGTAGAAGGCGATAGCATACTCCACGATGTAGGAGTAGGTCACGATGAGCGACGTCAGAAGCAGCATCTGGGCGATGCCCTCGAAGTGCTTGACGGTGATGATCTCCTCCAGCCGGAAGATCTTGCGCATCGGGACCATCAGCGTAATCACCATCGCGCAGCCCGAAAGAATGGCGCCCGCCACGAAATAGGGCGCGAAGATGGTGGTGTGCCATCCCGGAATGACGGACATCGCGAAGTCCCAGCTCACCACGGAGTGCACGGACACCACCAGCGGGGTGGCAAAGCAGGCCAGCAGACCGTACAGCTTGTTGTAATGCTTCCACTGCTGCACCGAACCCACCCATCCAAGCGAGAACACCCGGTAGGCCCACATCTGGATCTTGTTCTTCGCATGCCGCCGTGCGATCGCCAGGTCGGGAATGAGTCCCACATACCAGAACACTGCGCTCACGGTGAGGTATGTGCTCACGGCGAACACGTCCCACACCAGCGGGCTCTTGAAATTGGGCCAGATCAGATGATTGTTAGGGTAGGGGAACAGCCAGTAGGCGAACCACACCCGTCCCAGGTGTATCAGCGGGAACAGCCCGGCTGTCATGACCGCAAAGATGGTCATCGCCTCCGCCGCCCGGTTGAACCGGCTCCGGAATCGGGCCCGGAAAAGAAAAAGCACAGCAGAGATCAGCGTTCCTGAGTGGGCAATACCCACCCAGAACACGAAGTCCACGATGAACACGCCCCAGCCAACGGGGTTATTGATGCCGGCCACGCCCATCCCGGTGAGGATCATATACAGCCACAGTCCCATTCCCATCAGGAACGCTGCTATAGAGACCCCCAGAGCCACCCAGTACCACCCGGTCGGGCGGCTCATTGCGGCCAGGATGTCCCGCTCCAGTCTGTGGTGTTGCTCGATCGCCTGTTCTGTCACCGTCTTATGCCTCTCCCCTCTCCGAGTCCTTGAAGTGCGCGTCCGGGATAGGGCCGTTCACATAGTGCACGGCCGGCCGCGTGCCAAGCTCCTCGAAGACCCGGTGCGTTCCCTGGTGAATGATCTTCGCAACGCGGCTGTCCGGGTCCAGGCTGTTGCCGAAGATGATCGCCTCCGACGGGCAGGTCTGGGCGCAGGCGGGAATCACCTCGCCCTCCTCGATCTTCCGTCCCTTGTCCTTTGCGTGGTCACGCGCTTCGCGGATGCGCTGAACGCAGAAGGTGCATTTCTCCATCACGCCCCGCTTGCGCAGCGAGACCAGCGGATTCGAGACCCAGTCCATCGGCATCTCGATGGAGTCCGTGAAGTCCCCGTGAGGCTGCCGCAGTTGCGGGTCGCGCCGCGGGCGATAGTCGAACCAGTTGAACCGGCGCACCTTGTAAGGGCAGTTGTTGGCGCAGTATCGGGTTCCGACGCACCGGTTGTAGATCTGTGCGTTCAGCCCCTCAGGATTGTGGTAGGTGGCGAACACCGGGCAAACCGCCTCGCACGGGGCGGCGTCGCACTGCTGGCAGAGCATTGGCAGGAAATCCGCTCCGTCTTCGCGGTCGTAGAAGGGCTCGATGCGGATCCAGCTCATCTCACGCCCGCGGAGGTGCTGGTCGCGGCCGGTCATCCCGATGTTGTTCTCCACGTAGCAGGCGGCCACACAGGCTCCGCAGGCGTTGCAGGCGTCCAGGTCAATGGCCATCGCCCATCGGTAGTCTTTGTATTCCTGCTCCGGGTAAAGTGTCAGGTTGTGATGCCCTTCTCCGTGCCCTTTTTCGTGATCCCCGTCGTGGCCATCGCCTTTCTTCTTGAGGTGCACCGGATCCGGGATGATCCCGCGCCCGTGCTGCGACGGCGAACCGCTCATCACGGGCAGCTTGACGGCCCCTCCCGTGCGCCGGACGCGGACTCCCGTCAGCCAGACGATCTCCCCGCCGGTCGCCGGGTCCACTTTTGTGGGGCACGCTCCGGCGACGCCCCGGTCCACCATCATCACCCCCGAAGGAAGGTGCTTCTGGATCTTCGCGGGCAGCACCCGCGTCCAGCTGTCGGCGGCGATCTCCAGCTCGTCACCGTCGCGCAGTTTCAGATCCCGCGCGTCCTCCTCTGAGACCGATACCCACTCGCCGTAAGTGATGGTGGTCAACGGGTCCGGGATCTCGTTCAGAAGCTTCAGATTCCGGCTGCGCCCATCGAAATAACGAACGGACGGTGTCAGAACAAGAGTGGGGCCCTCCGGGAGCGCCGCGGTCTTCAGCACCTCCGGCGGAACGGGCCTGGCTGCCGGAAGTGCCGGCTTGGCGCTCGCCTCCCGGTATCCTGTCTCCGAGAACTGCGGTTCGTAGCCGGGACCGTAGGCTTCCCGCCACTGCTGCTTAAGAAACGCCGCGAAAGAGCGGAACTCGCGCTCGGCGGTCATCTCGTCCAGCAGGTCCAGCAGAATGTCGCCCTCGGTCTTTGTATCGTGCAGCTGCTTCTCGATGACCGGCTGCACCAGTCCGCGCAGCCCCTTTCGCGGCACCTCGTCCCCGGCCGACTCAAGCGCGTGGGAGAGCGGAAGTACCAGGTCGCATTTCTCCGTGGTGGCGGAGATGGCATCGGCGAACGCGACGCGATAGGAGGCTTTCTCCATTTTCTCCGCGAACCGCATCGCCTCCGGCGCGGTCCCCGCCGGATCGGTCCGCGCGATGAAGAGCACCCCGCCCTGTCCCTTTTCCAGCCTCTCCGAAAGCGCCTGCAGATCCTTCAGCGTTCCAACGCGGCCCATCTCCAGGGATCGGCTGAAGTCCAGCCTTGTCAGCATCCCTCCCGCCGACTGAAGCTGGGCGCACAGCACAGCCGTCGCCAGCCCGTTCTCTCCGGCCAGTGAGACCCCGCCCGCGATCACCAGTGGCCGCGCCGCCGCCCGCAGCTGCTGCGCGAGGTCGCGGAGAACGTCTTCAGACACCCCGGTCGCCCGGCTGACGGAAGGCGCGTCGGCGGCAGGCGCCCCCGGCACGGATTTTCCGTAGGCGGCCAGGAGATAAGACAGCAAATGCGGTTCGCTGCCGGGCTTCAGCGCCACCCGGCGATGCGCCTGAAGCCCTTCCAGCGAAACATGCGGCTCCGCGTGCACCCACTTCAGGCCGTTCTCGCGTTTCGCCCGTGCGATCTGCTTCTGCTGGGAGACCGGACTTCCGAACGTCTGCAGCACGTCCGCTCCGATGGTCAGCAGGAAGTCGCTGGCCGCGATGTTGTAGGACGGTACTTCCCGGATGCTGAACACAAGCTCGTTTGCGCGGCGCAGGGTGGCGTAGTCGAACACTTCGTATTCGGGAAGCCGTTCGAAACCGGTCTTCTGGCAGAACTCGTCAATCAGCCGCCCCAGCATCCCGGAGGTGCGCCCGGAAAGGTAAAGGTTCTTCTTGCCCTCCTGCCGGGAGCGCTTGACGGCCGCGATGATATCACCGTAAGCCTGCTCCCACTCGATCTCCTCCCAGCCGTCCGCGCCCTTCCGCCGCATCGGCTTCTGGATGCGCCGGGGATTGTACAAACGGGTGATGCCTGCCTGACCGCGGACGCAGAGGCTCCCATCGTTCACCGGGTGTCCCGGTGTTCCCTCAAGCTTGATGGGCACTCCGTCTATTACGCGCACCGTCACGCCGCAGCCTGCAGGACACTCCGTGCAGGTCGTGCGGATGTAGTACGGCTCGCCGGGCGCTCTGCCCTCCGGGAGGGGGAAGAGCGGCGCGATGGCCTTGTATGTGCCCTTCTTGGGTTCGCACCCGGCCACCACTGCGCCGCCGGAGACGACGCCCACCGCCTTCAGGAAGTCGCGACGATTCATATGGTAAGCTCCGCTGTTCCTTTCCTGGGTTGTCTGCTGTCCGTCATTTGTGGCAGGTGTAGCAGTCCACGGGCGCGTTGTTCTGCCTGTGGCAGGTCACGCAGAAGCCCATCGAGAGCGATTTTGCCTTGTGGACCACCATCTCGTATCCGATCTGCCCGTGACAGGTCTCACAGGGAATGCCTTTCGTCACGTGCCTTTTGTGCGAGAAGTAAACGTACTCCGGCACCTTGTGGATCTGCGCCCACTCGATCTCCCGGTTCTCCTCCCAGTATTTCGTCAGCTTCTGGATCTCCGGGCTTTCCGTCTTGACCGCCTGATGGCATTCCATGCATTTCTGGACGGAGGGAATGCCGGCCTGCCGCCCTTTGTCCGTGTAGAGGTGGCAGTTATCGCACTTCAGGTTCACCACCTGCACGTGCGTCTTGTGCGGGAAGGCGATCGGCTGCTCCGGCGTGGCGTACAGGTAGTTCCAGTAACTGCCGAGAGCCACGATGATGGCTAAGAACAGCGCGAAATAGGCGTACACCGCCCACGCGCCCAGACGCTTCAGCATATCTCCTGGCCCATCCCTTTCCCTGGAATGCGCATATTCATTCTGCGGCTCGCGGCTTTACGATCGGCCATCACGCGTAGAAGACCGGTCCTTTCTACTTCAGGGTCTTGATGTAGGCGATGATGTGGGCAATATCCTGGTCGGACATCGTCGGCTGCGCCGGCATGATCGCCTGGAAACCTTTTACCACCTGCGAGTTGGGATCCCGGATAGACTGCACGATGTAGGCGTCGTCCGCCGTTACCGTTACCTCTTTGCCGCCCTCCAGCACCACCACTTCGTGGCCATAAAGCCCCTTCCACGTGGGGCCGATGTTCGCGGAGCCGTCCACGCTGTGGCACGAGAGGCAACCATTCAGCTGCGCTAGCTTCTCGCCCTGGGCAGGGTCTCCCTCTCCAACATCTCCACCGGCCTTCTCCGCGATGGCGGCTCTGCGTTTGGATTCCTCTTCCAGCCTTGCGGCCTCGGCCTTTGCCAGAAGCATATAGTTGTGGTCGCGGAAAGCATATTCCCGCGTCATCGTGTCGGCCACGGTCAGGAGCAGGAAGAACAGCAGCACCGCTCCCAGCGGCCGGAAGCCCGGCTGCGCATCCGCATTCACCAGCAGCCCGTACACCCAGCGCCCCGCGGCCGCCAGCGCCACCAGCGCCAGCCCGGTGACCTGATACATCGGGATGGACTTGCCCACATCCGGGATGGTGATCAGGTTCCAGTAGACCAGCACCGGCAAAAGCAGGCACGAGCCCAGTGACAGCCCCAGCGCGAAGTTGCGCACCAGCCGGTTGTAGGACTCCTCCTTCTCCCGCGCCGCCTCCGGGCCGAAGTAAAGGAACAGCACGGAGGTGCCGGTGATCGCAAGCGATACTCCGATGAACAGGACGAAGCGCGCGATGTTGTTCCAGGAGAAGATGACGAACTCGGCAGGGTTCCGGATGAATGGCCACTTCTCCGGGTCCAGGCTCAGGCTGACGCCGCTGCAGATGATGAAGTAAGCCGTGAAAAACGCCCCCAGGGCCGCGACCCCCAGCAGAATGTGCAGGGGATAGTTCACCTCGCGGAAGCGGAAGGACGCCCGGTAGAGCGAGAGCAGAATGAATGCCACCGGAACAATGACCGCCCCGGCAACGAATCCCGCCGTAGTAAGCTGATTTGTCGCGAACAGAATCTGAGCATACAGAATGGCAGCCGCTATCACAGGCAGGACGCCCAGATAGATCATCAACCCCTTGTTCGAGGCAGCAAGTCCTGCCAGATACTCCGACAGTGTGCGGGCGTCGTGGCTTGGGGTGTCCCGGTCCACGATGTTGAAGAACACAGAGAAGAGCGTGGTGCCCAGCACATACCCGATGTATGCGAAATGCACAAACGCGGTCAGCACCAGCAAATACTTGGATGCCGCCAGATGCGTCACGGTCGGCTGGAACAGCAGATTGTTTACGAACTCCATACCCTCTCAGCACCCGGAGCTGCCCTGCGCGCTCCGGCCTCCTCCTGAAAACGTCCCTGCCAGGCGGCGCCTCTCAACCGGTCTTCACCAGCCGGTCCGCCGATACGATGATCATCACCAGCAGCGCATATACATTGATGCTCACAAACGTCCTGCGGAAAGACCTCTCGTCCGCCTCCGCCGAGAGCAGACCGCTTGCCCGCCACACCAGCCACACCGCGCACCCGAGCAGCCCGGCCGCCGCCAGATTCGAGTAGACCGCCCCGAAGACCGGCAGACTCAGGCATGTCACCGCCGCAGCCACGATCCACACGAACGTCAGACGCGTCAGCTGTTCCTCGCTGAAGATCTGCGTCAGCGATGAGAGCCGCGCCTGCTCGTAGTCCTTCCCGTACTTGCGCAGCAGCAACCAGAAGTGCGGCACCTGCCACACGAAAAAGAACATCGCCAGCGCGATGATGGCCGGGTTGGTGAGATGCCCGCCCGCGGCCGTCCAGCCAATGACCGGCGGGATCGCCCCGATGACCGATCCCGGAATGACCGCAAACGGCGTCCACCTCTTCAGATAGGTGTAGATGCCGTTGTACCACACCACGCAGACCACTCCCAGAACAAGCGGCAGGGTGCCTGCGAATCCCCAGAGCATCATCAGGCCCATGAAAAAAAGGCCCAGCGATACCCAGAAAGCTTCCATCACGCTCATCCGGCCGGACGGGATCGGACGGTTGCGCGTGCGCTCCATCAGGGCGTCTGTGCGGTGCTCCTGCACCTGGTTCAGCGCCAGACTGCC
>JBBFLP010000084.1:2086-11255 GCA_037478975.1 Armatimonadota bacterium | reverse complement strand
GCGCGCTTGACCCCGGCCGGGTCTATTGCCTAAAATGTGGCGCCGGGCCGCCCCGCAGGGCAAAACGGCCGATGCGGCGACTGGAGGTCTCGTCTCCTTGAAGCTTACCCTTGAAGAGGTCTCGAACGTGGCTTTCCTGGCCCGCCTGGCGCTTCCCGAGGAAGAACTGCGCAGATTGGCCGGCCACCTGAATCAGATCATCGAACACTTTGCGGCGCTCCAGCAACTGGATACCACGGATGTGGAACCCACGGAGCGCGTCGTGCCGATGGTCAACGTCTACCGCGAAGACGTCGCTCTTCCCGGCCTGGATCGCGAAGATGTGCTGCGCTGCGCTCCGCGCTCCAATGGCGAGGCGTTCCTGGTCCCCCGCGTTGTGGACACGGCGGACGGCAAGGACGGTGGGCAGTGAGGGGCGAGGAGAGCGAATGACGCGCGACATCGAAAACATCCAGACCGCCTGGCAGGCATCCGAAGCGCTCCGTTCGGGCCGCATCTCTGCCCGCGATCTGACACGCGCTTCCCTGGAGCGCATCGCGGCCCTGGAGCCGTCTCTTTCGGCGTTTCTGGCTCTGACGGAAGAGATAGCGATGGAGGCGGCCGAACGTTTCGATGCCAACCCGGCCGCCTTTCCCGACCCGCTGGCCGGGGTGCCGGCTGCGGTGAAGGACAATATGTGCCTGAAGGGCGTCCCCTGCACCTGCGCCTCGCGCATCCTGGAGGGCTGGGAGCCCCCCTACAATGCCACGGCTGTCCAGCGCATCCTGGACCGGGGAGGTGTCATCTGCGGCAAGACGAATCTGGACGAGTTCGCGATGGGCTCCTCCACGGAGAATTCCGCATTCAAGGTGACCCGCAATCCCTGGAACACCTCCACAGTGCCCGGAGGGTCAAGCGGAGGGTCAGCGGCCGCGGTGGCCGCCGGACAGGTGTTCTACGCCCTTGGTTCAGACACCGGCGGGTCCATCCGCCAGCCGGCCTCTTTCTGCGGGATTGTGGGCGTCAAACCCACATACGGGCGGGTGTCACGGTATGGCCTGGTGGCCTACGCATCCAGTCTGGACCAGATTGGCCCGCTCACGCGTGATGTAAGAGACGCCGCGCTGGTGTTGAACCTCATCTGCGGCCACGATCCTCTGGACTCCACCAGCTATCCCGGCGAATCGCCGGACTTCACAAAGGCGCTCAGGCGGGATGTGCAGGGTCTGACCGTGGGGCTGCCTCAGGAGTTTTTCGCTCAGGGAGTCCGGGACGATGTGGCGCAGGCCGTCCGGGACGGAGCCCGGGTGCTGGAGAAAGCGGGCGCGAAAGTCCGGGACATCTCAATGCCCAACGTGGGTTATGCGCTCCCGGTCTACTACATCATCGCGCCGGCGGAGGCCAGCTCCAACCTGGCGCGCTACGACGGAGTGCGTTACGGCCACCGCTCCTCCGCGGCGTCAGACCACGTGGATATGTTCATGCGCTCGCGCGCGGAGGGGTTCGGCGCGGAGGTCAAACAGCGCATCATGATCGGCACCTACGCGCTTTCGGCCGGCTACTACGATGCCTACTACCTGAAAGCGCAGCAGGTGCGCACCCTTTTGCGGCGCGACTTCGACCGGGCTTTCGAGGAGTGCGACGTCCTTCTGACGCCCACATCACCCACGCCTGCCTTCGCCGTGGGCGAGCGCGCGGACGATCCCTTCCAGATGAAGCTGGCGGATGTTTGCACCATCCCGGTGAATCTGGCGGGCATTCCGGCGCTCAGTCTGCCCTGCGGACTGGTGGACGGTCTTCCCGTGGGAATGCAGATCATGGCCCGCCCCTTCGACGAAGAGACCATGTTGCGTGCGGCCTACACCTTCGAGCAGGCCACCGAATTCCATCGCCTCCGGCCTGCCATCTAGCTGGGCGCGGCAGGAGGATTTCAGATTGGCGGAGACGACTTTGGCTGTTGATATTGCGGAGACCGGGTTCGAAGCCGTCATCGGCATGGAGGTCCATGCCGAGCTTCTGACCCGCAGCAAGATGTTCTGCGCCTGCAGCGCCGAGTTCGGCGGCGAGCCGAACACGCGCTGCTGTCCGGTGTGTCTGGGGCTGCCCGGTTCCCTCCCGGTGGCGAACCGGCAGGCGGTGGAGTTCGTGGTTCGTGCGGCGATGGCGCTGAACTGCGAGATCAACCGGGAGACCTTCTTCCATCGCAAGAACTACTTCTACCCGGACCTGCCCAAGGGTTATCAGATCTCCCAGTACGGCGATACCCCCATCGGCGTCCGGGGCTGGATCGAGATCGAGACGGAGGACGGCGGAGTCAAGCGCATAGGCATCCGTCGGGTGCATCTGGAGGAGGACACGGGGAAACTTCTCCACTCGTCCCCGTCGGAAAGTGAGGTGGACTACAACCGCAGCGGCGTCCCGCTGATGGAGATCGTCACGGAGCACGACCCGCGGCCCGGTTTCGACCAGATCAACACGGCTTACGAGGCCCGCGAGTACATTATGCAGCTTCGCCAGATCCTGCTGTATCTGGGGGTCTGCGACGGCAAGATGGAGGAAGGCTCTCTGCGCTGTGAGCCGAACGTCTCGGTCCGGCCCGTCGGGTCCCGCGAGTACGGCATCCGTACGGAGCTGAAAAACCTCAACTCGTTCCGTTCGGTATACCGTGGGTTGGAGTACGAGATCCGTCGCCAGATCGAGACCATCCGGAGCGGCGGAGTGGTGGTCCACGAGACGCGCCGCTGGGATGAGGAGCACGAAGTCACCGCCCCCATGCGCGGCAAGGAGCTGGAGCAGGAGTACCGTTACTTCCCGGAGCCGGACCTTCTGCCGTTCCGGTTTGAAGAGGCGCAGCTGGAGCGCTTGCGCCGCGAGCTTCCGGAACTGCCGCTGCAGCGCCGGCGGCGGTTCGAGGAGATGGGGCTGTCTCGCGCCGATGCGGCTACTCTGACATCCGAGAAGGCCATCGCGGACTGGTTCGAGGAGGCCGCGCGCGACTACGGCGACCCGAAACCCATCGCGAACTGGGTTCTAACCGAGCTGCTCCGGTTGCTGAACCAGGCCGGAGAAGGCATTCAGTCCTGCAGGGTCCGCCCCGCCCAGCTTGCCTCGCTTGTCCGCCTGATAGACGACGGGACCATCAGCGGGAAGATCGCCAAGGGAGTCTTCGAAGAGATGTTCCGCACCGGGCGGGATCCCCGGGAGATCGTGGAGGCGAGCGGGCAGACGCAGATTTCGGATGAGGAGGCCATCCTGTCTGCGGTGCGTAAGGTCATCGCCGAGAACGAGCGCGTGGCGGCGGATGTGCGGGGAGGAAAAGAGAAGTCCATCGGGTTCCTGGTGGGCCAGGTCATGAAGGAGACAGGGGGACGCGCCAACCCGCGCCTTGTGAACGAATTGCTCCGCCGCGAGCTGGGCGCCGGCTGAGCCGGCGGGACCGCCCGGTATGAGCGGGCGAGCGGTGCGGAAGGTCCTGGCGGCGGCCGGAGCGGTGGCCATTGCCGGGCAACTTGCCGCCTACACAGTGCTTGCCCGGCTGGATCCCGCGGGGGTGTCGCGGCGCGTCTGGCAGACCGGCCTGGACGGCGGCCAGATCCGCATCAGTCATCCCGGCAACTGGAAACTCAGTGTGTCCTCCGATGGGCCGGATTTCCGGGTGGTGATGGAAGGCCCCGGCGGAGTCCGGATGGAGGTTTCGGGCAGCCCGGTGCTGAAGGCCGTCTCTGAAGCGCCGGAAGAGGGTGCGGATGCGATCCAGACACCTCTGCAGCGCGCGCACCGGGCGCTGCAGGCGGCGGCCCGCCGGGGATTGCAGCGCTTCAGCGAGGGAAAGCCGGTTGGCTCCGGAGCACTGGGCCGGGAGAGTCTGCTCAGCTTCTACTCGGCCATACGCGGGGGGCAGGCGGTGAGGGGTTTCCGGCATACCTGCATCGGCGGGCAGCGGGTATGGAGTGTGCAGGGGGAGTGCCCGGCGCGGATGTGGGGGCGGGTCGCTCCCGTTCTGGACGGCGTGGTGCGTCAGATGGAGCTCCCGTAGGGTGTCCGTCGTCTGCCAGTGGTGCGGGATGGAATCGGAGGACGAGCATCAGTGCTCGTGGTGCCGGCGTATGATCGTTCCTCCCCCCGCGCCGCCCCCGCCGTCCTCGCAGAGTGCTGCGGATGATGAGGATCAGGCGGCCCCGGCGTTCATCGCCCCGCTCCCGGAGCGGCTGGAGTGGTTTGCATCGGTCGTCCTGCCGCTAATGGCTGTTGGTGTTGCCTGGACTCGATGGACCGCCGTTCCGCTGCCCGTGGCGGCGGCCTGCGCGTCGCTGGCGGCGTGCTTCTTTCTGTCGGTTTATCAGCTGGTGCAGAGTGTGGACGAACGCCTTGCGCCGGTGGGGCTTTCTGCGCCTCTGGCGCTGATGTTCGGTCCGGTCTCTGCTGCGGTGGTGTTCGTGGTCATATTCCTGGTGACGGGCCGCCGGGATGCTCTGACGCCTTTCGGCTTGCTGGCGGTTCATTCGGGGACCGTGCTTCTGATGGCGTATGCCAGGGCTCCGGAGGCCGGCGAGGCGCTCAGGCGGGCGGGGCTTTTCACGGGGGCGGATGCCATGAGTCTGGCATATCTGGCGGCGATTGCGGGATGGGCGCTGGCGAACTTCTGGCGCCCGCTCAACGAATAGACGGGGTCTGAAGGTCAGGGATGTCTGAAGGCGAACTGAAGCTTGCGGTGATCGGGGCGGGAAGCTGGGGCACGGCGCTGGCGCGCATCATGTGTGGCAGCGGGTGCGAGGTCTTCCTCTGGGCGCGGAACGCGGAGATGGCGGATGAGCTACAGGCCGTCCGCGAGAACCGCCGTTATCTTCCCGGTTTTCCGTTCGAGGACGACCTGATCGTCACCGCGGATATGGAGGAGGCGGCCGGAGGGGCCGATGTCATCATTGTGGCCGTCCCTTCCTATGCCGTGGCGGAGGTCACGGAGCTCCTTGCCGGAGTGGTGAAGCCGGGGGCCTGTATCGTCAGCGCGTCCAAGGGGCTGGACAGCGAGACCGGGAGGAGGCTGACACAGGTCATCGCGGATGTGGTCCCGGAATGCCGTGAGTCGCTGGCTGCTCTGTCCGGTCCCAACCTGGCTGTGGAACTTGCGGCGGGCGCCCCGACGGCCGGGGTCATCGCCTCGACTGATGCGGAGGTGGCGCGGTTCTGCCGCGTGGTACTGGGAGGACCCACGTTCCGTTTGTACACCAGCCCGGACGTCATCGGAGTGGAGCTGGGCGGCGCGCTGAAGAACGTGATGGCCATCGGAGCCGGCATCTGCGATGGCATGGGCTTCGGCGACAACGCCAAAGCCGCGTTGCTCACGCGGGGACTCGCCGAGATGATGCGTCTGGGAGAAGCCCTGGGAGCCCGGTCTTCCACGTTCAGCGGTCTGTCCGGAGTGGGGGATCTCATCGCGACCGCTTCCAGCCGCCTCAGCCGCAACCTGCGCGTGGGGCTGGCTCTAGGACAGGGCAGGAGCCTGGATGAGGCGCTGGCGGAGATCTCCCAGGTGGCGGAGGGCGTGCCCACCACCCGGGCAGTTATGAAGCTGGCGGAGCAGACCGGCGTGGATGTTCCAATCTGTGCTGAGATCCACGCCACCCTGTTCGAAGGCCGGTCCCCGGAGCAGGCGTTGCGCAATCTCATGGCGCGCACCTGGAAGGACGAGTAGTCCTCGCAGGACATCCGGGCCCGCGCTCCCTGAATTCCCGTAGTATTACCGGGGCCGCACTGCGCCTTGGCTGTGGGACAACCCCAGTGGACGCATTTCGCCGAAGGCCCCCGGCCGCCCCGTGCGCCGGAGGGATCCGGAAGCAGAGTCGGGGGTTTCTCCAGAGATGATCTGCAAGTGCGGTAGGCCGATCGAGAACGTTCCGGAGCACCTGAAGCATCTGGCTGTCTGGGTGTGCCGGGAATGCAGCAATGCTCCGCCCTCCACCGGGGTGGTCGCCATCGGTCCAGGCGGAGAGCTGGAGGTGGACGCCGACAGCCGTCCCAAGGCTGCGCCGACCGTGATTCACGCCGCCTGAAGGGCATCGCCCGCCAGTCTTTTCTCTCAGCACCATCCCTCCGTAACTCCGGACACGCCACCCTCCTGCCCTGAAGTCCCCCGGGGCAGGAGGGCTTTTCTTTTGCGTCCAACTGTAGAGGGTGCGCCGCCGTCTGCTCGCACCCTGCGGGCGAGCCGGGATGGCGCGCGAAGGAGTGTGGCGGATGAGGACTGGGACTATAGTGGCCCTGATGGCCGCCGGAATACTCGCCGTGCCTGCGCCGGGGCTGACGGATTCCGGGAGTTGGGATTCCTGGCTGCTGCATACCGACGGTGGAAAGAGCCTTAAGGAAGTCTGCGCGCAGGAGGGCTGGCGCACTGTGCGCCTGAAAGAGCCGTTCCGCGGAAGCGACCGCGGCGCGTGGCTCAGAGCAGATGTTGTCATCCCTCCTGAAGTGGATGGCACAGGTGTTGCAGGCCGGGCTGTCGGACTGAAGTTGAATTCGGACTTCGGTGGGGAGATCTACGTCAACGGACGCCTGCAGAGCCGCTACGACAACGACCACGCGGGGATGGCGCTACTGTCGCGTTCTGCCAGAGCCGGGCAGACGGTGCCCGTCGCCATCCGCGTGTTCCGGGACGTGCAGGACGCTGGCAAGGAGCAATCGCTGGGCGAGGCGGAGTTCACGCTTGTGGAACGCTCACGGGCGCAGGAGCGGACGCTCATCCGGCTGGACGCCTCGCGACGGGCCGGGCGTCTGCCGGATGGTCTCATCGGGCTGAGTCAGGGAGCGGGTCTGCCGGTATACAGCGACGAGATCGCCGCCCGCTTCCGCCAGATCGGCGTGCGCTGGTTCCGCATGGACAACATCCTCACCAACGCCGTGCGCCGGGACGGCAACGGCAGGCTGGTGTACGACTGGAGCGACCTTGACCGGCGTCTGGAGTTCATGGAGAAGCTGGGGTGTGAGTTCATCGCCTGCGCCTCTTATATGCCTCAGGCTCTGGAGGCTTTCCCCGATCCGGACCGCCACGCCCCGCCGGCGGATTTTGCCGAGTGGGAGGAGCTCTGCTATCAGGCGGCCCGGCACGCGCGGGAATCCGGACGGCGCATCCGCTACTGGGAGGTCTGGAACGAAGCTAACAGCGGCTGGCTGAAAGCCGCTCCCGGCCTCACTCCCCTCCAGACGTATCTCAGACTGTATGACGCCACCTGGAAGGGTGTCCGCCGGGCGGACCCGGAGGCGTTGATTGGCGGTCCCTGCAACGCAAGCGGTCCCTGGGATACTTCGCCGGAGCGGGGATACGCGGTCAACGGAGAGACGTACATGAGGGGTCTCCTGGAGCACTGCGAGAAGACGGGCGCCCCACTCGACTTCATCTCCTGGCACGAGTATTTCCACCCGCCGGATGTCTTCCGCGAGGAGGCCGAGGTGACGCGGCAATACATGAAGGACTATCCCCGCGCGGCTCGCGGCGTGCGGGAGTTCATGGTCACCGAGTGGAATTACGCCTGGTGGCATGACTGGCCGCAGGACAACGAAATCGGGGCGGCCTGGATGGTCAACTCTCTGCTACGAGGGATGCTGCCGGCGGGAATCGCGAAACCCTGTTTCTTCCTGGCGATGGACTTCGGCGGGTCCGATGAGTTCAAGGGAGAGTGGGGCATGCTGCTGGGTTCAGGGCGGCCAAAAGCCGTATTCAACGCTGCCCGGCTTCTGGCTATGCTTCCTCGCAACCGCATCCTCTGTGATCTGGATGACCCGGAGCTTGCTGTACTGGCTGCAGTGGATGATGCCAACGGGAGAACAGCGGTCTTGCTCCTGAACTTCGCGGAGCGCTACGGCGTTGGGCGAATGGTCCGGCTGCGGGTGGACAGCCTGGACCCGCGCTTGCGGGGGGGGCGGCTGCGCCTCTGGACCGTGGACCGCGAACGCTCCAACGCTTTTCACGACCGCGACCGCGCCGAGCTGGAGTGCGTTCTGGAGCACCCGGGCGTTGTCGGCGGCCAGCTGGCCCAGGATCTCTTGCTCCCCGTGAACTCGGTCACGCTGGTGGAGCTCCTTCCTCCCGGAGAGGGGGACAAATGAACGCATTTGAGGCCGCCTCAATGGTTGGAAGGGCCGCCGGGCTGGACGGGCTTCCGGCGATGGAGGCCGTCCCGCGTCTCGCCGCGATGGGCTGCCGCTCCCTGGAGCTGATCCTGGGAAGCCCCGGCCATTTCGATCACACCGACGCCGTGGCTGTGAATGCGCTTGTTCGCCTGGCTGGAGACTGTGGCGTCAGCTTCCCTTCCGTGCATCTGCCGTTCGGAGAGACCCTGGACCTCAGCAACCCGGACCCTGCCGCCCGCGCCAGGGTCGAGGATGTCCAACGTGCCGCGCTTGACGTGGCCTCCTCGCTCGGGGCCAAGGTGGCCATCGTGCATCCGGGCTACTTTGAAGGCCGCGAGGGCCGGAGGGAGCGCCTGGATATCGCCGCGGATGCGGTGGCCCGTCTCGCGGAGTATGCGGCGGCCGCAGGTGTGAGACTGGCTGTGGAGAATATGCTCGGCAGCTTCCTGGGCAACCATGAGGATGAACTCGCCATCGTGGTGTCCCGTTGCGATCCGGCCCGCTGCGGCTACTGTTTCGACAGCGGCCATGCCCATCTGCTGGGCCGCGCCGCGGAGCTTGCCGCCGCGATGTTGCCACGTGCGTTCACCACACACCTGCACGACAACACCGGCCTGGACGACAGGCATCTGTTTCCGGGGATGGGTACAATAGACTGGTCCGCGGTGGGCTCTGCCTACCGGTCGAGTGGAATGCGTGCAAGTCTTCTGGTGGAGTCCTCGAATGTGCTGGACCGGCGTTGGTCCGACTCCGCCTGGCGGGTGGTGCGTCTGCTCGGTCTGGACCGCTGAAAACCCTCGAACGCAAAGGAGAGTTCTTCTTCAGATATGTCCGGTGTACTGTCTGACTCTCAGATTCAGGAGAAGCTGGCTTCCCTGCCCGGTTGGGGAAGGGAGGGCAAAGAGATCGTCAGAACCTACGAGTTTCCCACTTTCCCGGAGGCCATCGCGTTTGTGGACCGCGTGGCTCAGGCTGCTGAGGAGGCCAATCATCATCCCGACATAGACATCCGCTACACCCGGGTGACTCTGCGGCTGACCAGTCACGACAGCGGTGGGTTGACCGA
>JBBFLP010000084.1:0-1986 GCA_037478975.1 Armatimonadota bacterium | reverse complement strand
GCAAGCGGAACGGGCATTGCGCGGCTGGCTGTACGGCGCTTCCCGGAGCGATTCGGCGCGGAGACTTCAGCGCAGCGCGTCATCGAGCTGGCTAAGTCGGGCGATCCGGATGCCGGAGCGGTCCTTCGCGAGTCCGCACGCAGGCTCGGCGAGGCTATGGCCATCCTGGCCGACCTCTTCAACCCGCAGATTATTGTGCTGGGAAGCCTGGCGCGGCGCGTACCGGAATGGTATCTGGAGATGGCTGTGGATGTGATGCGCGCCGAGGCCCTTCCTGAGACTTCCGAGGCGTGCAGGGTGGTTCCATCTGGTCTGGGGGAGCGGCTGCAGGATGTGGCCGCGCTCTGTGCGGCGATGGAAGGTATCGGCCCTGAATGACCTCAGACCGTCCGGCCTCCCAATTTCTGCCGGCAGGCGCGTCTCCGGCGGAGATAGCTGCGGCGCTTGACGGCTGGTTCCGGCGATCGGCCCGCCGCCTGCCCTGGCGGCAGAACCCCACTCCTTACCGCGTCTGGGTCGCCGAAGTGATGTTGCAGCAGACCACCGTGGCTGCCTGCATTCCCCGCTTCGAGCGGTTCATCCGCCGATTTCCGGACGTGCGTGCCCTGGCGGCCGCATCGCTGGAGGATGTTCTTTCGGAATGGGAGGGGCTGGGTTACTACAGCCGCGCCCGCAATCTCTGGACCGCGGCCAGGGTGATCGTTGACCTCCACGGCGGCGAGCTGCCCTCGGACATTGAGAGTCTGCGGACCCTCCCGGGAATCGGCCATTACACGGCGGGCGCCATCCGCAGCATCGCCTTCAATCTTCCTGCCGGTATGGTGGACGCAAATATCCGGCGGGTGCTGGGACGCGTTGCCGGCATCGAGCCATCCAACGCGGCTGAGCGGAGTGTCTTTCAGCTATGCCTGTCCCTCTCCGCTTCCGGCTCACCGCGCATCGTCAATCAGGCGTTGATGGAGTTGGGCTCGCTGGTGTGCTTGCCGCGAGGCCCCCTTTGCGGAGAATGCCCCTTCCGCTCCTTTTGCCGCGCCAGGCTGGAAGAACGGTTCGACTGCTGGCACGGCTCGGTTCCGAAGGAGGCCCGGGTGGCGCAGGTGGAGGAGGTCTGTATTACCGCGTCGGTGGAGGAGAACTGGTTGATCTCGCGTCCCTGTGATGGGCGCTGGCGAGGAATGTGGGAGTTTCCGCGGGCGCGCTTGCAAGACGGCTCCGCCGCTCCCGCCGAGGTGGCGCGCAGCGTGCTGGAGCGGGATTTCGGCGTGGTTCCTGTCAGCGTGCAGCACACAGGCTCCCTGAGATACCGGGTCACCGTGCACGATACGCAGCTGCACGTTGTCTCTGCGATGCTGCCCTGCGAACCGGAGTCTGCCCTGCGCGAATGGCGACTGATTCCCACGGATGAACTGGCGGAAATCCCACTTCCCAGCCCCATGCGCCGCATTGCCCGTTCCCTGATTTCGCAAAGACTTGCTGGACTCGATATGCACAGGAGAGAAGGAGCTTGACGAGCGATGAGCATCCCCGGCATCCCTCCCTACCGTCCCCGTCCCCAGCTGCCCACGGAGTATGTGGCCATCGGCATCGTCCATCACGAGGGGCGCATCCTGGTGGCGCGGCGCAAGAAGGGGTTCTTCCTTGGAGGCTACTGGGAGTTCCCTGGCGGGAAGCGCGAGCCGCTGGAGTCCTACGCTCAATGCGTGGTGCGCGAGCTCCGGGAGGAGACGGGCATCGAGGTGCGCATCGTTCGCGAGCTGCTCCCCGTCCGCCACGACTACCGCAGAAAGCGTGTGGTGCTTCAACCCTATCTGTGCGCGCTGGTCTCCGGAGAAGCGCGCCCACTGGCATCCGATGAGGTCCGCTGGGTCACGCCGGAGGAGTTGACGCGCCTGAAGGTGCCGCCTGCCAGTGTTCCTCTGGTGGAGCGCATCGTCTCCGGACTGGATCTGGCTACCGGCGAGCCGGGCCCGCGGGATCCCGTCTGAG
>JBBFLP010000083.1:7907-11535 GCA_037478975.1 Armatimonadota bacterium | reverse complement strand
GTCGAAATCTGCAAGTGCGCCGGAGGCTGCAGCGGCAGCGCGGCGCATCCTCCCACGGAAGCTTTCAGGGGACACCGCATTATGAACGTCAGGAAAGCCGTCATCACCGCAGCCGGGCGGGGAGCCCGGCTCTATCCCGCCGCCAGCACCGTCCAGAAGGCCATGCTGCCCGTCGCCGACCTGGACGGCGTGGTCAAACCGGTCATCCAGCTCATCGCAGGTGAGGCCATCGCGGCGGGAGCCGAAGACATCTGCATCGTCTGCGCGCCGGGCGACCCGGAGGAATACCCCGCGCAGCTCAGGCGCCTTCGCGAGAACCTTCTGGCCGCGCACGGCGGCAGCGAGTGGGCGGAGCGGCAGGCGGAGCAGATCGAGGATCTCATCCGGCGGCTCCATTTCACCGTGCAGGAGGAGCCCCGAGGATATGGCCACGCGGTCTACTGCGCGCGCGATTTTACGGCAGGCGAACCCTTCCTGCTCCTTCTGGAGGACCACGTCTACATCTCTAGCCACCCGGAGGAGCGCTGCGCCCGGCAGATTACCTCGCTTGCCCAGGCGGAGGAGTGTTCGGTCTCAGGAGTGCAGGTGACCCGCGAAAGCCTCATCCGCAACTTCGGGACACTGGCCGGAAGGCGCGTGGAGGAGATGCCGGGGGTCTACCAGGTTGAGCACATACTTGAGAAGCCATCCATCACCACGGCGGAGCTGGAGCTTGTGACGCCGGGGCTGCGCACCGGGCATTACCTCTGCTTCTTCGGCATCCACGTGCTGACACCCGGAGTGTTCGAGATCCTGGAGGAGCGTCTGGGGGACGGCTCCGAGTGTCTGTTGACGCCCGCGCTGGACGAGCTGGCGCGCAGGGAGAAATACCTTGCGCTGGAGGTCCAGGGGTCACGTTATGACATCGGGCAGAAGCTGGGACTCATGCGCGCGCAGCTGGCGCTTGCCCTGGCCGGCCGCGACGCCGATGAGGCCCTGGCGAGCGTGGTGGAGCTGCTGATCGAATCACGCCGCCGAGACGGTGCTTGTTCGGAGGCGGCCGTATGAACCCCCTCCTCCAGACGATAACCGCGACGGACCGGGCAGAGCGTGACCGTCCCCTGAACGACCTTGTCGCCGGGATGGACGCCCAGCGGATGCTGGAAGTCTGTGGCGAGCTGGACGCCTTCCGCAAGACCTCGGGGAACCTGTACGAACGGGTGCGCGCCTGCTGCTACCTGTACTATATGTACCGGTTCTATCTAATGGAATCGCCGGAGCTCCCCGACTCCGGGACGGTCCCCTTCGCCGGGTTCGAGCATCTGTTGTCGCGGAGATTTGAGGAGGCCATTGCCGTTTTCCAGGGCGCGATGCGCGAGCACGGGCCGAACGGAGCGCTCTGCAGTGCGCTGGCGGCGGCATATCACCAGCTGACCTTCCAGACTCTGGCCGACCAGGTGCGCCGCAGCGTGCGCGCTACCCGGGGGAATCAGTGGATGTTCCGGGTGGCGCATTCGGAGGATCACCCGGTGCGCATCCGGCCGGATCTGCTGCGGCGCGAGCGGGGTTGCCGCCTCTATCCCGTGCTGCGCGAGACCACGCCGGTGCGGCTGGACCTGAGCCACAGCGGATGGTCGGACATCTTCTTCCTGGGGATGGACTATCCGGAGGGCGCGCGTGTCCTGAACATCTCCGTGGACCTGGGAGTCCACGGGCGTGATCCGGACGTCAGCTCTCCCATTGAAGTCTACTTCCGCGTGATCCCGGAACCGGTGGTCCGGCTGACCAGCGTGGACCTGAACACCACGAAGGACGTCACGGATTTCGCCGATCTGTTCAACTTCGGCAACGACTATCTCAGCCTGCTGAAGGCAGGGATCATCGCTTCGGGGATTCTGCCCCCGTCCTTCGAGGGGTGCCGCCAGCCGCTGCCGGAGGTTCTGGGACGGATCATTGGGCCGGGGATGGGGTTCGAGCTGGTCACCAGTGTGAACGACATTCCGAAGGGCTCCCGGCTGGCTGTTTCCACCAACCTGCTGGCGGGGATCATCGCGGTCCTCATGCGGGCCACGGGGCAGGCGTCTTCACTGGAAGGCCCCCTGACGGGAAGCGAGCGGCGGGTGGTGGCCTCGCGCGCCATCCTGGGCGAGTGGCTGGGCGGGTCGGGCGGCGGCTGGCAGGACTCCGGCGGTATCTGGCCGGGGCTGAAATTGATCGAGGGGGCATTCGCGGAGCCGGGTGACCCGGAGTACGGCGTCAGCGCGGGCCGCTTGCTTCCGCGTCACACCTTGCTGGGGCCGGACCGCGTGCATCCGGACCTGGAGCGGCTCATCTGCGAGTCGCTGGTGGTGGTGCACGGAGGACTGGCGCAGAACGTCGGCCCCATTCTGGAGATGGTCACGGAGCGCTATCTGCTGCGGAAGGAGCCGGAATGGAGCGCCCGGCAGGAGCTCAGGCGGATCTTCGACGAGATCCTCGAGCGGCTGCGGGAAGGCGATGTGCGGGGCCTGGCGGCCTGCACCACGCGCAACTGGGACGGTCCTCTGAAGACCATCATCCCCTGGGTGACCAACGCCTTCACGGAGGGTCTGATCGCGCGGGCGCGCGAGCGGCTGGGCCCGGACTTCTGGGGATTCCTGATGCTGGGCGGAATGTCCGGCGGGGGAATGGCAATGTTCGTGGATCCCTCGCGGTCCGATGCGTTCCGCGACGAGATCCTGGAGATCATGCGCTCACTGAAGGGCGAGCTGGAAGACGCGCTGCCGTTCGCCATCGAGCCGCTGGTCTACCGGTTCCGCATCAACAGCCAGGGAAGCGTGGGATGGGTCTCGCGCGGCACGGAAGCCTTGATGCCGGACCGCTACTACGGAATCCATCTCCCGGCGCTGGCGCGCGGCGAAAGGGATGGATTGACTCCGGAGCGGCGGGAGGAGTTCGACCTGTTCACCGGCCGCTGCCCGGAGCGCGGGGAAAGCTTCCGGCTTCTGCAGACGGTGGTCAGCGCGCTGTTCCGCGCCGCTGACGCGGCTCCTCAGGGCGACCGCGCCCGCTGGGACGAGGAGGCCGAACGGATTAAGCGGGAGAACGGCTTCGACCCGATCCATCACGAGCAGGTGCGCGCCGACCTGCGGGCAGGCCGCATCGGCCTGGCGCGCAACCGCCTTCCCCTGGAGACGGATGTGGCGGACGTCCGGGATGAGGACGTGACGTTCCTGCGGGACTGCGTCGGCTACCGCTCTACCGGGGAGAGAGCCTTGCGCGAGGGGCGGGTGGCGGTGCTGTCGCTCGCCGGCGGGGTGGGAAGCCGCTGGACAGGGGGCGCGGGTGTCATCAAGGCCATCAACCCCTTTGCGGTGGTGGGAGGCCGGCACCGGACGTTCCTGGAGATCCATCTGGCCAAGAGCAGCCGGGCTGCGCGTCTATACGGCGCTGCTCCGCCTCACGCCGTATCCACCAGCTACCTGACGCACGGGCCCCTGGAGCGATATCTGGAACGGACGGCGAATTGCGGATATGCCGGGCCGGTCTACCTGTCGCGGGGGCGGTCCATAGGACAGAGACTGGTGCCGATGGTCCGGGACCTGGTCTTCATGTGGGAGGATCAGCCGCAGGAGATTCTGGACGAGCAGAAGCAGAAGGTGCGGGATGC
>JBBFLP010000083.1:0-7807 GCA_037478975.1 Armatimonadota bacterium | reverse complement strand
GTGAACGGGCGGGTCCGGCTGCTGGAGGGACTGGCTCAGCCCCGGGACGACGTAGAGCTGGATCTGCGGTTCTACAATACGCTGACAACGTGGGTGCAGATAGATGCGTTGCTGAATCTCTTCGGTCTGAGCCGCGAGGACCTGGCGGGACCGCAGGAGAAGATCGCGGCCGCGGTGCGGGGGGTGGCTCAGAGACTGCCCACTTACGTAACCATCAAGGATGTGAAGTATCGCTGGGGTCACGGTCAGGAGGATGTGTATCCGGTGGCGCAGTTCGAGAAGCTGTGGGGCGACATGACCGCGCTTCCGGACTTGCGTTGCGGGTACCTGGTGGTGCCCCGGATGCGGGGACAGCAGCTCAAGGATCCTGCTGAACTGGACGCCTGGGCGGCGGATGGCAGCCGCGAGTATGTGGAGAGTCTCTGCGACTTCGCCTGAGGCGGCGCGGCGTCCGCGCGGAGGAAAGCGTTGAATCCGTTCGTTTTCACAGTGGGATTGTCCGCTGCCGCGGCGCTGCAGTGGCCGCTGATCGCGCTCCTGCAGAAGACGGAAAGCCTTCCGGCCACGCTGGCGCTCACAGCCGGGGCGCTTGTGCCGCCGTGGCTTGCGGCGCTGGCTGTTACGCGACGGGCGGACCCGTCAGTGGCATCTGCGTTTACCTCTCCGATAGCCTTCAGGATGCTGCGGCTTGCCGGTTGGACGTGGCTCGGCCTGTCGGCGCTGCGCATCTTCCTGACAGACTCCCTTGCGCTGGCCGGGCCGGAACCGGCATTCTGGCTCTGTTTGACGACGGCGCTCCCGCCGTACGGCGCCGTGCTGTGGCTGCGCACCTTCAGACGGGCATGCCCGTACAATTGCTAGATTTGCATCCGGTCGGCTTGACAGGTCAGGTTCGGAGAGTTACTGTTAGATTACGGTGCTGGTTTGCGTCTGGAGAACGGTCGGCTGTGCGGCGGCCTGCGGCGCTCTCTTTGGAGCGACGAGAAGGGAGAATAGGTTGGCCTCCGCGAAATGTGGTTGACGCTCAGCGCAGCCGCTCGGCGGCGACCCGGACGCCGTACAGGCCGGGAAGCTCAAAAGGAGACAGAGGAAAGGAAGAGGCGAAGATGAGAAGGGTTCTGTTTCTTGCGGTCGCCATGGCGCTTGTCGGAAGCTCCGCTTTTGCGGGGATCGTGAATGGCGACTTCTCCGCGGGAGAGGCCAGCTGGACCCGCTGGGCTGCTCCGTGGAGCGTCGGCAACAACTGGGCCATCACCAGCAACGGCCCCACTCCTCCCGAGGCTACGGCCTCCCTGAATGCGAACGGCCAGGGCAGCTTCGGCTGGTATCAGGTGTATGAGTGCCCTGCGGGCTGGGTGTCCACGGTGAACGGTTTCTGGTCCGGCGACATCGGCAGCGCGGGCTGGGCGGAGATCATGCTGTTCAGCGTGGCTCCGGGGACTCCAGATGCAGCCATCGTCAATAAGATCGACACAGGCGCGGCGGCTGACATCGCCTTCAAGAAGGACTCCTGGGGACTGAACCCGCCCACGCAGTGGGGCTGGCAGGCGGTGGGCCTGAGCCCGATGCCCGGCGGCAACGGTGGCATCGTCACGAGCCAGGGCTGGGTGGTCGTGGCCATCAAGCTGGGTTCCGTCAGTGGCCAGCCGGTGTCCCTGTCGGTGGACAACATCACCTCCTGCTGCGTTCCCGAGCCTGCAAGCATCCTGGCCCTGTCCATGGGACTGGGCGCGATGCTCATCCGCCGCAGGAAATAGAGAATGTGACTCGCGCCGCCCGGACGGCTGATTGCTGAAGATCTGCTATCCGGGCGGTGTGGAAATGACAGTGTCTTCCGTTTGAGGGAAAGACAGAGGTGAAGGGAATGAAGAAGGTTCTTCTTCTTGCTGCATTGATGGTTGTGATCGGAAGCTCGGCGTTCGCGGGCGCTCTGATCAACGGTGACTTCTCAGCCGGGGAGACGGGGTGGACCCGCTGGTCTGCTCCGTGGAGCAACGGCATCAGCTGGGGAGTGACCACCGGCGGACCGACCCCGCCCGAGGGGACGCTCTCCATCGCTCAGGGCGGCCAGGGCAGCTTCGGCTGGTATCAGACCTTCGACTGCCCGGTGGGCTACTACGCCATCGTCAACGCGCTCTGGAAGGGCGATATTGACGGGGCGGGCTGGGCGGAGATCATGCTGTTCAGCGTGGCTCCCGGGACCCCGGATGCGGCCATTGTCAATCAGATAGACAGCGGCGCAGCCGCCGACATCGCCTTCAAGAAGGACTCCTGGGGACTGAACCCGCCGACCGCCTGGAGCTGGCAGCCTGCGGGTCTGAGCCCGCTGCCGTCCGGTAACGGCGGAATGGTGGTGAGCCAGGGCACGGTGGTCGTGGCCATTAAGCTGGGTTCCGTCAGCGGCCAGCCGGTGTCCCTCTCGGTGGACAATGTGGTGGCCTGCTGCGTTCCCGAGCCCGCCAGCATCCTGGCCCTGTCCATGGGGCTGGGCGCGATGCTCATCCGCCGCAGGAAGTAACAGAACAGGACTGTTCCGCGTTCGACTGACTGACCGGGCCGCCGCCGCGCTCCCACGAGCAGCGGCGGCGGCCGCTTTTTGGCGACCTCCCGTTTTACCCCTAAAGGTTCCCACCGGATCGTCCGTTTGCTCTCATTGAGCGAGCTTCCGCCTGCGGCGGCGGGAGCACGGGGATTTCACGGAAGGACACAGCGGGAACCGGCGCCGGCCGGTATCCCTTCGGAGGTCGCATCATGCTTCAAGCGATGTTCAACGGAGTCTCCGGGGTCCAGGCGCACAAGACGGCCCTGGATATCATCGGAAACAACGTGGCCAACGTCAACACCATCGCCTTCAAGGCCAACAGGATCGTCTTCAAAGACGCCATTTCTCAGACCCTGCGCCCGGCCACGCAACCCACCCAGACCGGCATCGGAGGAACGAACCCGTTCCAGGTGGGGCTGGGCGTCTCGGTGGGCTCCGCCGACCCGGATCTAAGGCAGGGCTCCATGCAGCCCACCAACAAAAGCACGGACGTCGCCATCGAGGGCAACGGGTTCCTCATCACGAGCGACGGCTCGCAGAAGTATTACACCCGGGATGGCTCATTCTACATCGACTCCGCCGGCAACCTGGTCTCGACGGGTACCGGCCTGTACGTGCTGGGGTGGACCGCCGATCCGCAGACGGGGGCCATTGACACCAGCCGGCTCATAGAGCCCAGTTCCAGGATCCAGATCTTCATCGGCCAGACAGCTCTTGCCCGCGCAACATCACTGGTGGAGGTCGGCGGCAACCTGAACGCAGAAAGCCCTCCCGGCACGATGCAGCAGATGTCCGTGACAGTGTTCGACAGCCAGGGCGTCAAGCATCCGCTGGTCATCAGCTTTATGAAGACCAATCAGGACAGCAACTGGATGTGGTTCGCGGACTCTCCTGAGCGCGCGCCCGCGACCCCGGCCACAGTGGTTCCCGGGCCCACCAGCGCGGCGCGGGTGACCGGCACGCAGGACATCTCAGGTGGCATCTCCCTGGCCGGACCTTCCGATCTGATCTTTCTGGATGGCAGCGGCAATACCATCGCTACCGCAACCCTGACAGACGGAATGACCCCCAGTCAGGTGGTTGCGGCCATTGATACGGCGTTCGCCAGCGTTGCCGCTCCCCTGAAGGTCTCGGCTTCGGTCAACGCTTCCGGGCAGCTGGTGCTCACGAACACCACGGAGGGGGCAGAGAGCCTGATCCGCATCTCCGGATCTTCCAGCGCTGCCGCTCTGAGCGCGCTGGGTCTGAGCGCCGGGTCCACCACCGGTTCCGGCAACTTCTTCCGGCCGCCGTCTACTGCGAACACGCTGACTATCAACGGCGTCACGATCAATATCCTGCCGACAGACACGGCGGCGACGGTGGCGGAGAAGATCAACGGTGCAGGTGCCGGCGTCACGGCCACCGCGACGAACGGAAAGATCAATCTGCAGTCTCTGGTAAAGGGCAGCGGAGGCAACATCTCCCTCTCCACGGGTCTGGGATACACGCTGCAGGACGTCTTCGGCGTGGGATACACCACCGTGGACGGCACCGGCGTCCCTATGGGCAGCGGCACGATCGGATTCGACGCTAACGGCAAGCCTCTGACCACCGACATCGGGGTGAGCCTGACGCTGGCCGAGTCCCACGGGGCCATCAATCCGCTGGTGTTCCGGGTGAATCTCTCCAACATGAGCCAGCTGGCGGGCGCGCCCGACGTGCAGGCGCTCCGGCAGGACGGGCTGGCGCTGGGGACGCTGGAAAGCATCGCCATCGGCAAGGACGGCGTGATCTCCGGCCGCTTCACCAACGGAATCACCCAGTCGCTGGCGCAGCTGGCGATGGCCGACTTCCGCAACCCCGCCGGTCTGACGCGCGCGGGCAACAACCTGTGGCTGGAGAGCTCCAACTCCGGGCTGGCGCAGGTGGGAATCCCCTCCCTGGGAAGCCGCGGCCGCATCACGGCCGGATTTGTTGAGCTCTCCAACGTGGACCTCCCAACGGAGTTCACGAATATGATCGTGGCTCAGCGCGGCTTCCAGGCGAACGCCCGGCTGATCACGACGTCGGACGAGGTACTGCAGGAGCTGGTCCAGCTCAAGCGGTGACACCCTGAGCCGGGCCTGTCCTGACAGCCGATAAACCATGGTGAGAATCTCCTGACCGGGAGCCGGGCCGCCGGCCCGGCTCCCTTCCAGCGCGCGGTGAGCGGATGATAGAGCTGACACGCATCAACGATTCCCCCCTGATGGTGAACCCCGACCTTATCGAGTTCATCGAGCGGACACCGGACACCGTCATCAGCCTGACCACCGGGCGGAAGCTGATGGTGCGGGAGTCCGTGGAGGAGGTCGTGGAGCGGATCATTGCCTTCCGCAGAACCATCAATGGCGGTCCTTTGATGGCCAGCAGGGAGAGCGGCCATGCGGCGTAACACGCGGCAGGAGGTTTTCGGTCCCCGGCGCCCGGGCAGGACGCGGGACGGGATCGTGGATCTGGCTACCATCGCGGGGCTCGCCCTGGCCTGGGGGGCGCTACTCACGGCGCTCATTTTGGAGGGAGGCCACCCCGCCGATCTGGTGCTGGTGTCGCCCCTGGTGCTCGTTCTGGGAGGTACACTGGGAGCCACCTGCGTTACCGTGTCTCTGGAGGAGATCCGGAGATTGCCCACGTACCTGCGGCTGGGTCTGCGCGCTCCACTGATGGACCCGCTGGCCGTCGTGAACACGATGGTGGACTTTGCGCGCCGCGCCCGGCAGGAAGGGATCCTGGGGCTGGAAGCCAGCGCGCGCAGGCTGGAGAACCGCTTCATGCGCCGGGGCATCGAGCTGGTGGTGGACGGCACTCCGTCCGAGCTCATCCGCGAGATCCTGGAGACAGACATCGCCTCCATGCTCCAGCGTCACCGCCGCGGAGCGGACCTGATGGCCACCGCCGGAGGATTCGCGCCCACCATGGGCATCATCGGGACGGTGATGGGGCTCATCCACATGCTGAAGAGCCTGAGCGAGCCCGGCAAGATGGGCCCGGCCATCGCGGCCGCATTTCTGGCCACGCTTTACGGGGTGATGCTGGCCAACCTGTTCTTCCTGCCCATCGGCAACAAGCTGCGTTACCGCTCCGAACAGGAGGCGGCCGTCTACGAGATGATCATCGAGGGCGTGCTGGCCATCCAGTCCGGAGACAATCCGCGAATGGTGCAGATGAAGATGCTGGCGTTTCTGTCTCCCGAACTGCAGAACCGGGCGGCGCGCCTGCGCGAAGAGACTCCCCGCGAGATGGAGAGACGGGCGGCCTGAGAGATGCGCGCCAGGCTGTCAGCGGGGAAACCGGCGGGTGAGGGCGGCCATGACAGCGGCGGCCCGATGCGCTGGCTGCTCACCTACGCGGACATGATCACCCTTCTGATGGCCTTCTTCATCATGCTTTACTCCATGTCCATCCTGAATCTGGCGCGCTTTCAGGAGGTGGCGCTTTCCATCCGCAGCGGTTTCGGGGAAGAGCATCAGGGCAGGGGGCTGGCCGCCCACGGAGCATCGAGGGGAGCAGGAATCAGACCGCTGGAGGCCGGCGGAAGCGTGGCGGGAGTCCCCTATTCCCTCATCCGGGGCCTGAAAAGTGAGATCCAGCGTCAGGGGCTTGAAGGGAAAGTGCTTCTGGGCTCCGATGAGCGTGGGCTGGTCATCACGCTGCTCTCCGACCGTGTGCTTTTCCCGGTTGCGGAGGCAAGGATCCGGCCGGAGGCGCAGGAGATCCTCAAGGGGATCGCATCACTCATCCGCGAAACACCGAACGATGTGCGCGTGGAAGGGCACACCTGCAGTCTGCCGGTGCGTTCCGGGCCGTTCGCAACTAACTGGGAGCTCTCCACCGCCCGCGCCACGGAAGTAGTGCGCTTTCTCATTCAGCAGGGCATCCCTGCGAAGCGGCTTTCTGCGGCGGGATACGCAGACCAGCATCCGGCCGCGTCTAATGCCAGCGAGGCCACCCGCGTCCGCAACCGCCGGGTGGAGATTGTGCTGCTGCGCCCGGCCCTGGATGGAACTGCCGCAGCCTCCCTGCCGCGCTGATTTTTCACCTGCCCCCATCGTTCCCCTGCAGGAGCGGCGCTGTCTTGCCGATAGATACGGCGAAGGCCCGGCTGCGGGAATACGCTTCTCCCTCCCGCACACTGGCAAAAATCCGCGCAGGAAACCAAGAGGTATCGGCCCATGAGACGGATGCTGAGGGGCAACAGCGGCAAGATCCCCATCTTCATACTCGCCGGAGTCCTGGTGCTGGCGCTGGCCGGCACAGGGTTTTTCGTCCTGAAAGGCAAGGGCGGAGACGACAAGCACAAGGAGGCTCCCCCTGAGCCGGAGCATCTTATGACGCTTGAGCCGTTCATCCTGAACCTGGCTGATGCGGACTCGGCGCGTTATCTGAAGATGGAGGTCAGCCTGGGTGTCAAGGGTGAGGTTCCCGCCGCTGGCGGTGGCCACGGAGGGGGTCATGGCGGTGGCGGTGAGGATCCGAAAGTAACGGTCATCCGCGACACCATCATCCGCGTCACCAGCAGCCACACCTACCGCGAGCTGCTCAGCGCCGAGGGCAAGGAGAAGCTCAAGAAAGAGATCCAGGAGGCCATCGAGCACGCCGTCAAGGACCTGGAAGTCTCGAACGTTTACTTCACCAGCTTTGCGATGCAGTGACCGGGCGGCAGGCCCGCGGGCGGCCTGCGCCTTTTTGCAACGGAGAGGATAGAGTGTCAGGAATACTGTCTCAGGAGGAGATAGACGCCCTCCTTTCCGTCTATTCGTCTGGTGGGGCGTCGCCGGGAAAGGCTGGCGAGAACACACGGTCGCGCGAGGTGCGGCTGTATGACTTCGCGCACCCGGAGAAGTTCTCCAAGGAGCAGCTGCGTCAGCTGGAGGCGGTGCACAACAGCTTCGCATCGTCCCTGACCCATCGCCTTTCCGCGACCCTGCGCAGCACGCTGGAGGTCCGGCACACCACGCTGGACCAGTGCAGCTTCGAGGAGTACCTCAAAAGCATTCCCAACCCTACCCTCACGTCCACCTTCAAGCTGGAACCGGCAGGGGTGAAGGCGGTCATTGAGGTCAACCCCAACATCGTCTTCGTGCTGGTGGACCTGATGACGGGCGGGTCTGGCGAGCCGAAGATCACCAACCGGCCGGTGACTCCCATTGAGCTGAAGCTGATGGAGAGTGTCCTGAAGGTGGCGCTCTCGGAGTATCAGAGCGCGTGGTCGCAGTTCACGGAGATCAAGTGCTCGCTGGAGCG
>JBBFLP010000082.1:5298-11714 GCA_037478975.1 Armatimonadota bacterium | reverse complement strand
GAGGAGGGCACGGTTGCGGTTGTCCCGTCGGAAGAGAAGGCGGCTCCGCAAGCTGCGCCTCCACCACCCCCGGAGCTGGAAGCGCAGGCATCTGAAGCAGCCCCGGATTCAAAAGGCGCCCAGGCTCCTGCACAGGAGGAGCCTTTCGTAATGCCCGCAGCCCGGCGAGCCCTGGAGCAGGCCGGCCTGGAACCATCGGATGTGAAGGGCACCGGCCCGGGCGGGCGCGTCCTGAAGGAAGATGTGCTGCGGCATCTGGAAGGCCCGGCCGCTGCACGCTCCGGGGCCTCCGCGCCCGCTGCCCCGCCCGAAGCTCCCCCGCCACCGCCTCCTGCCCCGCCACCACCCGTCGCGCCGGTGACGTCTTCCGCTCCGGCCGGGACACGGATGGAAGAAGAGGTACCGATGAGCCCCATGCGGGCCACCATCGCCCGCAGGCTGGTGGAGGCGCAACAGACGGCGGCCCTCCTAACCACATTCAACGAGGCGGATATGTCCGCGGTCATCGCCCTGCGCACCCGCCTGCGGGAATCCTTCGAGAAGAAGTACGGTGTGAAGCTGGGCTTCATGTCGTTCTTCGTGAAGGCCGCCGTGGACGCCCTGAAGCAGTTCCCCGCAGTGAACGCGGAGATCCGGGGAGAGACGATCGTCTACCGCAACTACTACGACATCGGCATCGCCGTGGGCGGCGGCAAAGGCCTGGTAGTCCCCATTCTGCGGAACGCAGAGCTGATGAGCTTTGCGGAGATCGAGCAGGCCATCGCCGACTTCGCGGCGCGGGCGAAAGAGAACCGCATCGGGCTTGAGGAGCTCAAAGGGGGAACGTTCTCCATCTCCAACGGGGGCATCTACGGGTCGCTGCTCAGCACGCCTATCGTCAATCCGCCGCAGAGCGGCATCCTGGGTCTGCACGCGATTCAAGATCGCCCGGTGGCCGTGGACGGGCAGGTGGTGATCCGTCCCATGATGTATCTCGCGCTGACCTATGATCACCGGATCGTGGACGGGAGGGAGGCGGTCAGCTTCCTGCGGCGCATCAAGGAGTGCATCGAGTCCCCCGAACGGATGCTGCTGGAGATCTGAGCCTATGGCTTCTCAGGAATTCGATCTGGTCGTGATCGGCGCGGGGCCGGGCGGCTATACGGCGGCCATCCGGGCGGCCCAGCTGGGAATGAAGGTAGCCTGCGTGGAGAAAGAGGAACGCCCGGGAGGCACGTGCCTGCGGGTGGGATGCATCCCCAGCAAGGCTTTGCTGGAAGCCACACGCATCTACAGTCAGATCCGGGGCGGCAACCTCTCAAAATGGGGTATCAGCGCCGGGGAAATCTCCGTGGACATTCCGGCGATGATGCGCCAGAAAGACCGCACGGTGGACACGCTGGCCCGCGGTATCGAATCGCTCTTCCGCAAGAACGGGGTCACCCATATCCGTGGCGCCGCCCGGCTGGCCGGAAATGGCCGGGTGGAAGTGGAGGGGTCAGAGACTCTCCAGGCCGCGCGAATACTCATCGCCACCGGCAGCCGCCCTGCAACCATCCCCGGCGTCCGTCCCGACGGGGACCGGGTGGGAACCAGCACCGATGCTCTCTCCTGGGACGAGGCCCCGGCGCATCTGGCGGTCATTGGAGCGGGATATATCGGGCTGGAGCTCGGCTCGGTCTGGAGCCGGCTTGGGTCAAGGGTCACCGTTCTGGAGTTTCTCCCGCGGATTCTGCCAGGAGTGGATTCGGAGGTGGCCACAGAAGCTCAAAAGATCTTCACGAAGCAGGGATTGGAGTTCCGGCTGCAGGCACGGGTCTCCGGTGTGACCTGTCAGGAGGGGAGAGCCATCGTGCACCTTCAGGGAGGCGACGACCTGGAATGCGACAGGGTGCTGGTGGCCACCGGCCGTGTTCCGTGCACCGACGGCCTTGGGCTGGAGGAAGCCGGCGTCCGGACGGACGAGAAGGGCCGGATCATCGTTGACGATGCCTTCCAGACCACCGCGCCGGGGATCTTTGCCATCGGAGACGTTATTGCCGGGCCGATGCTTGCGCACAAGGCTGAGGAAGAGGGCGTCGCGTGCGTGGAGCGGATGGCGACGGGCTACGGGCACGTGGACCACAATGTCATCCCCGGTGTGGTCTACACCGATCCGGAGATCGCCTCCGTAGGCCGGACCGAGGACGAGCTGAGAGAACAGGGAGTGGACTACCGCAAAGGAGTCTTCCCCTTCAAAGCCAACTCCCGCGCGCGCTGCACGGACGCGACTGAAGGCTTCGTCAAAGTGCTGGCCGACGCCAGGACCGACAGGGTGCTGGGAGTCCACATCCTGGGGTCCCACGCAGGTGACCTGATCGCCGAGGCGACGGCCGCAATGACCTTCGGAGCGTCCAGCGAAGACATCGCCCGGATCTGCCACGCCCACCCCACCCTTGCCGAGGCGCTCAAGGAAGCCGCCCTGGCGGTGGACGGGAGGGCGATCAATTTCTAGTCGAGAGTCGAGAGTCTAGAGTCGAGAGTCGAGAGTTTAAGGTTGAGGGGTTAGGGGCTTCAGGGATTGCTGAGCGGCGGGGAGGTTTACAGGGGTGAGCGGGCAGCCGGTGAAGCGATATCCATGTGGGAATGCGGTCGTTGAGCTGACCCTGGGAGACATCACAGAGCAGGACACGGATGCCATCGTCAATGCGGCCAACCGTTCGCTGCTTGGCGGCGGGGGAGTAGACGGCGCCATCCATCGCGCTGGCGGGCCGGCCATCCTGGAGGAATGCCGGAAACTCGGCGGTTGCGAGACCGGCGACGCCAAGATCACCACCGGCGGCGCCCTCAAGGCCAGGCATGTCATCCACGCTGTCGGGCCCGTTTACAGCGGCAAGCCACGGGATGCGGAGCTACTGGCCAGCGCCTACCGGCGATCCCTTGAAGTCGCCGTCGAAAACGGTCTTAAGACCGTAGCGTTCCCATCCATCAGCACCGGCGCCTACCGCTACCCCGTCCATCAGGCCGCGCCGGTCGCTCTATCCACCATCCGCGACTTCCTTCTGGCAGGAGCACCTCTTACCCTGGTCCGGTTCGTTCTGTACGACTCCGCCACGTTCCGCGCATACGAGGAAGCAGCGGAGCGCATATTTGGAGAGCCCGGATAATCCCGCGGAGTCAATGCCAAGTTGAGCAGAAGGCCCCGGGCGTCGGTCCGGGGCCTTCTGTTCGGTCTTCCTTGCGTACCGCAGCTACGGCACGGTAACCTTCCTCCACGAAGTCGTCACCGAGCGCTCTGTGCCGCCTGCGTCCCTGTAGCGCAGGGTCAGCTTCACGAAGAACGATGACAGATCCGTGGTGAACTGCAGGTCGCGCTCCAGAGTCCCGCCCATCGGCAGGTTTCCGTTCCCGAACGCCAGCGGTGCTCCCTCGGACGCCGGAGTGCCTATCCCCACGGAGGTGGGCGACACCTGAATCCCAACGCACCGCACCTCGGTGGCCGGTCCGCCCGTGTTCCCGAGCTGCGCTGTCACCGTCACGCTGCCGCCGGACCGCGACACCACAGGGAAGTCCAGCGTGAAGGCCGGAAGCGCCGCACTCGGAGTCTGGAACGAATACTCCGCCGACGTGGTCGTGATGTTCGTATAGTAGTCCTTCGACCTGACCACGAAGAAGTAAGTGGTCCCCGGCGTCAGGCCCGTCAGGTTCACGATGTGCCCCGTCACGAAGTCCGGGCCGTCCACCGTCCGCGTGTAGTTGCCGCTCTCCGTCCCCAGCAGCACCTGCGAGCTGGACTGCCTGTCCGTGCTCCAGGCAATACTGGCCGTGGTGGCAGTGATGTTGGACACCTGGACATTAGACAGGATGGGGCCGGTGTTCTCGGGGAAGATGTCGCCCTCGCGGCGCGGCCGCAGGACCGGACGGAGCTGATCCCCATCCTTCTCGCAGGACACCAGCGCCTTCAGGGTGACCACCGATCCCACCGGCGGCGCGGCGGCGCCCTCCGGCAGAAGCACCTTCAGGTCATACTTGCCCGCTCCCTCGCCCAGCACGAAGTTGTCAGCAGCGGCGCTCACCACGATTCCCGTCACCTTCACGAACAGCCCGATGGCGTTCAGGCCAGCACCGCCCGCCATTCCCTTCTGACCGGAGCCCGTCACCGGGTCGTAGAAGAAGTCGCCGCTGTGCAGAGCCCGAAGGTTCGTGACCAGCGGCTCCACTGTCCCGGCCGCAACCCTCACCACACGGCTCGCCCGGATCACGCGCTCGCCGTTGACGTCCGTGCTCAGGGTTCCACTGACGTTCACCCGCTCTCCTTCGAATGCGCCGATCTCCGTCACACGGATGCCGCTCGCGCGGTCCAGCGACGCCACGTACATCCCGTCGCTGAACAGGCCCGTCACCGCCACGCCCTCCGTGCCGCCAAGCTCCACCTCCGAGCCATCCGGCAGCAGCCTGGCCTGCCCGATGGTCTTCTCGCCCGCAGCGATCTCTTCGTAGATCAGCGTGTACTGTCCGGTGCTGTTGTAGTCGAAGATATGCAGCTTGTGCTCCCGGCGCACCGGCTGCCCCACCAGCCGGATGGTCCGGTGCGTGGTCCAGGCGTTGTCGTCCAGCCGCACCTCCCGGCCATCGGAGCGCAGCACCTTCTTCAGGCGGTAGCGCTCCTGCCCCGGCTCCTCAGCCCGGATATACACGAACCCGGACGGCACGATGGCCGTCAGCAAAGCCTGCATCTTCGACGGACTGATGAACCCGTCTATCACCGGATTCAGTCCGATGTTCACCGGCGAGATGGTACCGTCGCTGTTGTAAAGTGTGTCCGGGTAGTGATCCGGGTCGGCGATGTCGTTGGCCAGGAAGTCCGGCTTGAAGTCGTCGGCCGGGTCCTCCACCCTCACCACATGATTCAGCTCGTGAATGGAGACGCTGTCTATGAGCGACAACCGGGGGTCTCCCAGCCCGTCAATGTGCTCGAACGTCGCCTTATACTCCACGAACCGCCCCTGCAGAGTGCTGGTCATCATCCAGCGCGCAACCGCGGACTTCCCGGGTTCCAGATCTCCCAGGTTCACCGAGAGCGACGGCGACACCATGTTGGTGTTCACCTGCGTCCCGATGATCTTGAAGTCTATGAGCAGTCCCTTCTCGTTGTCCACGATCTCAGGCTGGGAAGAGGTGATGCGGACGTTGCGCGCCACACCCTTGCCCCGGTTGGTCATCAGCAGTCCCAGAGGGAACGGCTCCGCAGGCTCGATCTGCGGGGTGAACGGATCGTCGGAATACACATCCCGCACCAGGAAGTAGTCCAGATACAGCAGCGGGTCCGGACGCACCGTAATGCGCGCCGGAAAGAGCGGGATGCTGACCTGCGTGTCCCCCTGCGTGTACTCAAGCAGACCGCCGATGAAGTAGTCCTGCGGCTGGTCGGGAGCCGCCTCCCGGTTCGGGATGATGGTCCACACCGCCCGCGCCGTTGACCCCGGCGCGATGGTCCCGTTGCCGTTCACATCGCTGATGCCGGTCAGCTCCGGCGGACGGATCCCGAACCGGTCGTTGGCGCTGTTGTCCTGCTGGTCCGTGATCAGGACCGCAACCAGAACGTTCTGAAGCGCCACGTTCTCCGGCAGATTGTTGATCTCCAGCGTGGCCCGGAACGCGGTGCGCGTAAGCGCCACCTCCTGGCTGATCTTGATACGCACGCGCGCGCAGACTCCCACCTCCTCCGGCAACAGGTCGGCGGCGGTGCCGGCCGCAAGGACCGGAACGGCGATCAGGACGAACAGAAGGATGCGCACCATTCTCGACATCTCTCGTGAGCTCTTTCTAGAACACATCGACCCTGGTCCTTATCACCTTGCCGCCGTACTTCCTGATGACGGCGTCCCCATTGTCTTCAGGCCGGTCATCCTTACCGGGGTTCTTCACCGGCGGCCCGACGATCCCCGTGGAGGTCTCCGCCTGTGAGCTTCCACCTGATGGCAACGGACCGCAGGGACTGCCGCTCAGGTTGATCGCCCAGCCGCCGCCGATGTAAGGCGTGAAGCCCGGACCCCAGCCACCCCAACCAGGGCCGCCTCCATCCGGCCCGGGACCTGAAGAGGGAGGCGGCGCAGGGATGGGGAGACACTTGGCGGCATCCGGCAGGGCTCCCGTGTCTCCCAGGATGGCTTCCGTCATCTTGCAGATGCAGCACGGAGCGCCCGTGAGCGCGCTGAGCGACTCGCAAGCGTACTTGAACAGGCAGCGGATGGCGTCCGGACACTTGGCCAGGCCCACCCCGTCAACAATCCCGCTGGCGCAGACCGCAACGTCAAATCCGCATGAGAGCGCGTCCCAGATCTCCTTGGCTATGTTGAAGATCGTAGTGTCTATGGACTCACGCCTCCAGCGGTTGCCGTCACAGACGTAGTAGTAGATCACCTCGCCCTTGATGGACAGGTCGCACGGCTCGTCCC
>JBBFLP010000082.1:1350-5198 GCA_037478975.1 Armatimonadota bacterium | reverse complement strand
CAGACGTAGTAGTAGATCACCTCGCCCTTGATGGACAGGTCGCACGGCTCGTCCCACCCTCCGGCGGTGGTTACCCCATCAGCCCGAGCCGCCGCCTGCAGCGCTTCTGCGCCCGCCAGCGACGCCACCTGCGGCACACCCGGCGGCCAGCCGTCCACCCTGCGCCGGTACAGCACCGGCACCACGATGGAACTCTGCGCCGGGAGAACGCCGATGTCCCTGATCAGCGGGATGATGTAGTAATCCGGATGCTGTCCGAAGTTGATCTGCGTCCCGAGCGCCGCAATCAGCCCGTGGTTGGTGATGGTGAACTCCACCACAGATGTCTGGCCTTCCAGCACGGGCACAAAGGCATACGGCGGATCCACCGTCACCACGGGCGCGGGCACGTGAGTCTCGAAGACGGCCTCAATGGAGATCTTGTAGCGGTCCTGGATCTCTATCTGCTCCACCGTCCACGTGTAGGTGACAAGCTGCCTCGGCATGAACGCGATGACCTCGGTCACCTTGCCCGCCTCAACCAGCACCGGCTGCCTGAAGCTGCCGTGGCGGTCCGCCCGGACCTCTACGTCGTAGTAGCCCTCCGTCAAACCCTCCCGCAGCACGATGCCGGTCTGGTCCGAGATCTCCTCGAAGACCTTCTGCCCCGTGATGGAATCGCGCACCGTCACCGTGGCGTTGTTCACCCGCGGCGACCCGTCGGCGAAGTAGGTGAACTCATCGTTGCAGTAGATCTTCAGGTCACCCTTCAGGTCCGAAATGGCCTGGAAGCGGAACCCGATCTGCACCCCGGCATTGTTCCCGTTGACGGCCACCGCGCCGTTATACGGTCCGAGCGGCAGGTCTGAAGCAGGCCGCAGCGCAAGCGTGATGGTGGCCTTCTCGCCCGGAGCCAGCGTCCCCAGGGAGGCCGGGCTGAGCAGGCTCAACCACGGCGCGGCCGGAAGCAGCACCTGCAGGCCCGTGGCCGGGACGCCGCCCTGGTTCATCACCTCGCATTCGACGATGGTCTGCCTGCCTCGCAGCATCCCCGTCTCCAGGAAGCCCGGATTGACCACCAGCTTCGGCTGACGCGGGATGATGTTCAGGTTGAAGCGCACCGTGGCGGTCCGGCCCTCCGCCGTCTCGAACACCACCTCCGGAGCAGCCTGCAGGACCGACTCGTCCGACGCCAGCACGGAGTAACCCACTCTGACACCCGTCAGGGCGTTCAGAGCCGGCGGAACCCCGGTGAGCTGGATGGATACGTTGGAAGGCGCGCCCGTCACCCGGACGTTCAGGCCGGTCAGATTCGTGGTTCCCAGGTTGCTCAGGTTGATCTGACCGGTCACCGGCACGGTCGGGTTGATGTTCAGCGGGATGGGATCCGGAGCGGCGACCAGCTGCTGCGCCAGAGCCACCACGATGGGCTGCGCGACGGTGTTGTCCTCCTCGACCAGCTCCGTGACAGCGTCCTCCGCATCCGTCCTGACGATCAGGTAATACACCCCCGGCGCCACGATGGGCAGGCGGGCGCTCTGCGTCTGAGTGTAGGAGAACGGGGCAGCCAGCCCGGAGGGCACCGTCAGATCCACAACGAGCGTATCGCCCTCGCCGAGCGTCTCATCCGTGGACAGATAGACCCTGTCTTTCCACGGGCCGGAGGCGTCGCCGAATGCCTGGTTCTTCACCGTCCACGTCACCTGGAAGTCCTGCTGAGCGGCCACCGAGACGGGAGCGTTCAACGACTGGATCAGCAGGTTCGGCGGACGGACCTCGGACGTGGTCAGCGTGGCGTCTTCGCTCGTCACCGTCTGGCAACCGTCGCTGGAGATCACCCGGAAGTGATACGTGGTGGAAGGCGACAGGCCCGTGATTGTCATCCTGTGCGCAGTCTTCGGCGCGGTGTCCACAAACGTGCTCTGGCCATACTGATGCGTCAGGCCGTACTCCACCTGCGACGTGCACGGCTCGCTGGTGATCCAGCTCACGATGACGCTGGTGGAGCGCGGCGAGACCGAGACGTTCGACAGCGTGGGCGCGATGGTATCCACCCGGAAGTTGCGGACGGCGGGTGTGGCGTCCTCGTTGCCGGAAGTGTCCCGTGCCTTCACGCGCAGCACATGCGGCCCTTCCGCCAGACCCGTGAACTGCCGGCACGTCTCCGAAGACCACGAGGACCAGTCACCGCCGTCCAGCTTCCACGAGTACTGAAGCTGGTTGACGGGAGTGGCGTTATCGGAGCCTGTCCAGCAGAACTGCGGATCCGGCGAGCACGCCTTGCCGCCCTCCACGGGACCGGAGGTGAACCAGGTGTTCGGCACATCCTGATCGGCTGGGGTACGGAAGCTGGCCACCGCCGACTCCGACTGGCGCTCGCAGGTGTCCCTGCTGACGACGCGATAGTAATAGAGCGTGTCCGGAGACAGCCCCGTGATGGTGACGCTGTGGCTGGTCCTGACGCCTCCAATGGCCGGGCTGGCCAGACCCAGAGACGGATCCGTGCCATACTCCACCCGCGAGGTTGCCTGCCGGTCCGTCAGCCAGGTGATGGTGGCCTGCGACGGCTGCGCCGAGGCCGTAACATTGGTGATGACGGGCGCAGTCAGCGACACCAGGAAGCTGCGGGTAGCCGGTGTGGGATCCACGTTGCCACTGGCGTCGTGAGCCCGCACCGAGAACGTATGGCTGCCCGCCGACAGAGCCGTGAACTGATGGCAGGTTTCGGAGGACGGCTCGCTCCAGACTCCGCCGTCCAGCCTCCAGGAGTAGCGCAGCTGCGCTGCCGGAGTGGTGTTGTCGGAACCGCTCCAGCAGAAGCTCACCGAAGAGGAGCACAGCGTGGACCCCTCTCCCGGCCCCTGAGTCAGGAACGTATCCGGCAGACCCGTGTCCACCAGCGTGCGCACCGTGGCGGTCTCGGAGACCGATTCGCGCCCGCAGGCATCCTTCGATCGGACACGGAAGTAGTGCAGACGGTCCGGCTCAAGCCCCGTCACCGTCATCGAATGCGACGTCTGCAGCGACGTGTTCACAGCCGTGAATGAACCCAGCGAAGCGGACGTGCCATACTCCACCTGTGACGTGGCTGGCTCGTCCGTGGTCCACGTCACGATGATGTCGCTCTGGCCGGGCACCGCCGAGACGCCCGTGATGACAGGCGGGTTAAGATCCACCGTGAAGCTGCGGATCGCCGGAGTCTGATCCACCTTGCCGGACGGATCCCGCGCCGCCACCTCGAAGGTGTGCGCTCCGTGCTTCAGGCCGGTGAACGCTTTGCTGGTGGCCGCATCAAACGCCGACCACTCGCCGCCGTCCAGCCGCCAGCGGTACTGCAGCTGGCTGACGTGCGCCGTGTCGTCCGACCCTGTGAACGAGAACGTGGCGTTCCCTTCGCACAGTCTGGCTCCGTCGCCGGGTCCGCCGGTGATGATGGTCTCCGGCTCGAAGACGTCTGGCGTCTCCACAGTGGTCTGCACCGTGTTGCTGGAGGCGCTGGAGGTCAGGTTGCTGCCCGAGACATACGCGATGTTGGAGATGACCGTGCCGTTCGGCACTGCGCCCACCGTGACATCGAACGTGATGGTGGCACTTGCGCCAGCAGCCAGCGTGCCAACATTGACTCCCGCAGCCACCGCCGGCTGGCTTCCCTGGTCTGGCACAGGATTGCCGTTCAGGCGTGTGGAGCCGGAGACATAGGCGCTGCTTCCGGGGATGGGATCCGTCACACGGACACCCAGAGCCACCGCCTGGCTGTTGTTGGAGCAGGTGATGGTGTAGGAGATGACATCCCCGCGAGCAGCGGTGGAGAGGCTGGCAGACTTGGTCAGAGTCAGTGTGGCCACCGCCACCGTGAAGCTGCGCTCCAC
>JBBFLP010000082.1:0-1250 GCA_037478975.1 Armatimonadota bacterium | reverse complement strand
CCATCAATGGCCACTCCGGTCACGACCGCGGTGTTGTTGGCCGTGGTGGATTCGGCCGGAGAGGCATTCACGATACTGACCGTGTAGTCGAACAGCCCGTTCAGTCCCGTGGTGTCCTGATCAACGAATACCTGCACGGCCGACTGCGGATTGACCGCGACGCCGGTCACCGCCCCCAGATCTATCACACCGGCCCCGTCCGTCGCGGAGAACCGGACATCCGCCGTTCCCGCGTAATCCGAGAGGTTCTGAACGGTGGCGGTCACGCGCAGCGGCGTGCCGCTCGCCACCGGCGGAGCTGGCGTGAAGACGACCCCGGACGGCGAGACCCCCAGATCGAACGGGATGGGATCGCGCACGGTGATGAGCGCCGTATCCGTGCCGGTGCATCCGCTGGCATCCGAGACCGTCAGGGTGACAACCAGCGGCTCGCCCGGAGGAGTGACCTGATTGAACGTCCAGCTGGCGACGGCGCTGGTGCTGTCCGGGCTCCCGTCCCCGTTGAAGTCCCACTGATAGGAGACGATGTTCCCCAGGCTCTGAGAGGCGTCGAAGGTGACCGGGAATCCGCGCACGACCGTGCGGTCCGGGCCGGCCTTCGCCACAGGCGGGAAGGCGCAGGCTTCATCCAGAGCAAAGACGGGGTTCAGCGCGTTGCCCCAGTCGTTGAACCCGTTGCCGCCGGAGGTCTGCACCATGACCGGCTTGCTGGCCACAATGCGCAGCACCTGTCCGGGAGCCACAGCGATGTAGCCGTCTGCGTTGCGGGTATAGGTCTGCGAGACTCCCGTGGCGACGTTGGTCACCGTGACGGACGTGTCGTTGTAGGCGCAGAAGATGTACGCCCCCTGCGTCTGGCTGTGCAGGTAGAACTCGCGCCCCGCGTTGCCCTGGTTGATGGTGATATCATCGCCCATATCGGCGATGGTGCCCCCACCCTCCAAGTCGCCCGCCCAGAGCGCCACATTGCCCGTGGAGGTCAACCGGTAGCCGGTCCGGCCGCTGCCGCCGCGGTAGTAAGTCTGGCCGGCCTGCAGGTCCACGGTGAAGAGCGTTGCTCCCGTGGAGGTATTCACGCAGGTCACTGTGGTGTTCTCGTAAGCGAACACCGCCAGAGCTCCCCCGCCCCAGTCGTGGGTCTTGAACAGGAACTCCTTTCCCATGTCCCGTCCGTTGCTGGACGGTACGGTGGCGTTCCCGTTGCCGGTATTCATCTGGAGGGCGATCCGCGCGGACGACACGGGGTTGGA
>JBBFLP010000081.1:0-11796 GCA_037478975.1 Armatimonadota bacterium | reverse complement strand
TCGAAGCGCAGCTGCCGGATGGTGCCGGTCCAGTTGGAGTTGGTGGACATATCCACCACGTAGTCCCGCCACACACCATCCGGCAGGACATTGAACCGCACGGAGCGGGACTGGCTGAACGACCAGTTGAGCAAGGTAGACCAGAACAGCTCCGCATAGTTGCCGGAGGTGACCCGCATCCGGACGTGGAGCCATCGCCGCCCCGACGCCGAGAACGTGGGGCTTGTGGGTCCCTGGATCTGCGGGTCGTCGCCCGTGATATCTCCTGCAAGAGCGCCGCGGGCGGCCAGAAGGCCGCCGACGTGGTTCCGCGCCGACCACCCCTGGCGGTCACCTTCGGTGTTGAACTCCCACACCTGCGCCGCGGCCGGAGCGGCGAGCAGGAGGCCTGCCAGGAAGAGCGAAGCGATGTCCCCGCGTATCCGGCGCAAGGCTTCCCGGGAAAAACAGTGGACGATCTGAAGACAGTAAGTGGAGGTTACGATCCCCATAGTCAGATTATACCGTACGCCCGGAGGCCTTCCCTTGGAAGCCTGCAGAGCGCAGGGGACATCAGACGTGCTCACCGGATGCGCCGGATATGCCCCACCGCGGTCCAGATGCAGGGCGGCCGGTCCGGAGGCCCGAACGGGACGGGCTCCAGCAATCCCTGGATGCACAGATAGTCGCCCGCATCCACGGCGTGCTCATCCACCAGCTCGGCGTCCTTCAGGTTCCGGTAGAGGAACAGCTTCAACGGCCGCCCGGAGCCGTCGTCAAGCGTCAGCTTGACGTTAGTCCGCTCCACCACACGGACTCCCACGCGGGGAAGACCGCACGCTTCCGGGGACGGAAGGGCATCGCCGGCCGGCTCGAAGTCGAAGGTCACATCTTCCCCGTCAATGCCCAGCGTGAAATGGTCCATGTAACCCCGGAAGCCGCGTGTATCGTTTGCCCAGGCAAAGTCCTCATCCTCCAGCAGAAGCTTTGCCCTCGCGCTGCGGGCGCCGATCTGGAAGTTCAGGCACTTGCCGGTGCCGGAGCAGGCCGGAGAGCCGGGTGGGTCTGTCTGGCTGTCCCAGCCCGGGCTTTTCCAGCCCCCGGGGTATGCTTCGTCCGATGTCGGCGCCAGGCGCCAGTCTCCGTAGGCGGCGATCAGATCGTCCCAGCAGGCAAATACTTGCTCCGGCTGCGGGCAGTACCAGCGTCCGACCATATTGGGACCGGGGGGATTGAAACGTATACAGTCGTAGCGCAGCCACTTCTTGCAGTGCCTGCCGCTATTGTCGCCTCGCAGCTTCTGTGCGTGCCAAGGAAGAAACCAGAACTGCCGGCGTTCCCGGCCGTCCGGGCTGACGGCGGTCAGCTGGAGCTGCACAGGCTGGCGGGGATAGGTCCACCAGAGGCTCCAGCTCTCCCAGCTGGAGACACCGGATGTTCCGGTAGGGATGTGGGCCACATACGCGTAATACTCCAGCCGCGTCAGCCGGCGCAGGGCGATCCCGGCGAGCGGCCTCCCCTGCCAGACATCAAGCCCCAGCCACACGGTGGAGGGCGTGCCGCCGGGAGGGATCTGCGCGCACGCGGCGTAGAAGGCTCCCCGGCCCAGAGCGGTCCCGTCGTCAGCGATGAACGGCTGGCCCCGCTCGAAGACGGCGGGGCCGCAGGCGCTCAGGTCACCCTGGCCGCCGTGGAACGCCTCGATGCTCCAGCCCTCCATCCGCTCCGGCGTCACTGTCACGACGGCGGCGGAGCAGTCTGTGAGATGTGCCGCGAGCGCAAGGAAACAGGCCGCAGCCAGGACCGCGGCCCGAATTCCCGTTACACGGCGTGCCGCCCATCTCTTCATTGGCGATGCTCAGACCACTGCGTGCAGGCGGTTGAAACGCTCCTGATAGGACTCGATCTTCAGGTCTTCGATGTCTTTCAGGCGCACCGGCGCGCCCAGCAGTGAGGACTCATAAAGCGCCAGCGTCACCGCCTCGGACCGGTAGCCCTCCCAGCCGTCGGTCTCGATGGAGCCGCCCGCCAGCACCGCATCCACGAACTCCTTGAGCTCGGTGGCCACCGGCTGGGTGATGCCTTTGGGGAACAGCCTTTCGCGCTCCTCGGTGGAAAGGGAAGCCATATACTCCTGCACCAGCTGCTCCATAGACATCTTGCGGTTCCGCGTGGTCAGACCTTCGTGCAGGTTGATGGAGCCGTGCTCGCCGTAGATGACACGGGACGAGAACCCCGCTCCCGGAGCCGCCTGCGAGGATCCCCACTGCCCGGTGACGCCGTTCTCGAACTTGAGCACCGCAAGCGTGGTGTCTTCCACGGTGGCGTGCACCGGGTCTTCCAGCGTCTCCGGTTTGCGGTAGCGTACGGGCTGATAGGCGCGGGAGACGGCGTAGAGCTCCTCAACCTCGCCGATGAAGAAGCGGAACAGATCCGCGAAATGCACGCCTCCGTCCATGGACCATCCCCCGCCGGCGGCTTCCACATCGTCCCTCCACCCCCAGTGCCACAGGCGCTCGCTGGCGTCAATCCAGAACAGCAGGCGCAGCCGGCCAAGGTAGCCCTTGCGGATGGCCCACCGGATGGCACGCATCTCCGGTGCGCGGCGGTAGTTCTCGGCCACCTGCAGCACCACACCGGACTTCTCCGCGGCCTCTATGATCTGCCGCCCGGCGCGCATGGTGATGGCCAGGGGCTTCTCAATGGTCACATGCTTTCCCGCCTGCAGCAGCGGGACGGCCACGCGGTGATGCTCGGAGTGCACCACGCTGATGTCCACCGCGTCCACTCCGGGGGCGTCCAGCACATGGCGGTAATCGGTGCAGATCTTTGGCTCCTCGCCCTGGAATGCGGCCACCTTCGCGGCCATCTTGCGCGCCCGCTCCTCGTCCACATCGCAGCACCCCACGATGCGGAACGTGCGGATGCCTTTGTTCCAGAGCTCCTGGTAACCGTGCTCCACGTGGGAGCCCATCATCCCCCCGCAGCCGATGAGAGCAAGATTCACTGCTTCAGACATGGGTCCAGACCGGTCCCCCTTTCCGCGCATCAGTTCGCCAGAGCCGACCGCCAGACCTGCCGCCTGGTCTGATAATCCCGATAATCCCGAGGGAGTGGTCGAGTGGAGAAGAGGAATTCAAAATAGATTCGCCTCAGGCGACTGTTTCCGGTTGGCAGCACGTCGCAACGATCAGGGGCCGGGCAAGTCTATGCCCGGCCCCCTTTGATCTGAGTACAGTTCAGAAGGTAGTTCCTCTAAGCTTTGCGGCGGATTTTCAGCATCCCCAGAGCGCCCATTCCCATCAGCGCACCCATCTGGAAGAATACGGGCTCGGGAATGGGGGCGGCAACACTCTGGACATACAGTTTCACGTTGTCAAACTGAGCCTGAGTCCAAGAGTTTGGCCCGCCCAATTGAAGAGTGTGGAACCACACCCCTGTGGGATGAACATCCCACGAGCCGTTTCCAACCAAGACCCATCCTGCAGAGATTCCCGGGCTTGGGAACGGTCTGTAGGCCCAGGCGCTCCATTTGCCCGGTGTTGTCACCCCGTAGTCCAGTTGCAGAGTGATCCACCTGTCCCACCAGGAGGACTCGGGCACGCCGTGCTGGTGCTCAAGGGCCCACCACGTATAGTGGTCAACATTATCCCAGTTGGAATCCCTAGTCCAAAGTCCCCCCTTCTTGATGTCCCCGAACAACCAGATGGCTTTGGACTGAGTGATGGGGTCATAGCCATCTGAGTAACCCCAGAGAGCGATGCCCGCATTGTGGATCATGTTGCCTGGGTAGCCCCAGTCAAAGCCTGTGAGGGGCAGGAGATTTGGAATGTAGACATCAGCCTGAAACACGAACGGATTCTTTGGATTTCCGCCGACGGTGCCAGACCCGATGTTCAGACTGCTGACGTTAAGGCGGGCAACACTTCTATCCGGCAGGTAGAAGTTACCGTTGCCACCACCAGATGCAGCTCCGTCCGGCAACGTGGGACCTGCAGCGGGAACCCAGCCGGGGTCCGTCCAGTAGCCTGGGGCTGTCACGCTCCAACCCTCGGGCGACGCGTTGAAGTCCCACTGATAAGTCCAAGGACCCGTGTACTGGGCCGACGCAACCGAGGCCCACAGCAGAAGCGCCAACACGATAGCAGAGGTGAGTCTCATAGACTGCTTTGCTCCTTTCTCCTATCCACTGCTGGCCAAGAAACAGCTTCAAGAACATAATGGGCTTTATATGTTTCTATGCCTTTCAGCTGCCGATGGCCTTGCAGGGCAACCATTATTTGAGGTCTTTGAGTTCGCTCAACCACAAAAAGGTTATAAAGGGCCGTGGAGCCTGTCAAGCGGTAATTTCCTGGGGTCTCTTCGGCCCCATACGCCCTTTGTAAAAAGGCCTCCCGTCAGAGCCGAGACATCACAAGAGGGTATCCGTGAGCTTTCCTGGGATGGGCAGGGCCGGGACTGAAGACCCGGCCCCGCTCCTTTTCTCATTGGGCTCAGAAGGGTAGCTGTTAAGCTTAGGCCTTGCGGCGGATTTTCAGCATCCCCAGAGCACCCATTCCCATCAGCGCGCCCATCTGGAAGAATACGGGCTCGGGAATGGGAGCTGCAACACTCTGGACATACAGCTTGGCGTTGTCGAACTGAGCCTGCGTCCAGGACTGCGAGCCTCCCAGCTGCAGCGTCTGCATCCACACACCGGTCGGATGAAGGTCATAGGCTCTGCCACCGACCTGAACCCAACCCGCGTTGTGCACATAACTGTTCCACGGAATGTAGGCCCAGGCTGTCCACTTGCCCGGGGTGGTCACTCCGTAATCCAACTGCAGTGTGATCCACTTGTCCCACCAGAGGGAGTCAGGAGAGACGGTCTCCTCCATCACCCAGTCGCTGCGCCGGTCCGTGTTGTCCCAGTTTGCGTCTCGGGCCAGGAGCCCCCCCTTGTCGATATTGCCGAAGAGCCGCACTGCACGAACGGGTGAGTTGTCCGCATAGCCCAGCGTGGCAATACCCGCATTCTGGATCATGTTGCCGGGGTAACCCCACGTGAAGCCAACGAGAGGCCGCAGATTGGGGATGTAGACGTCCGCTTGGAAGACGAACGCAGCCTTGGCATTACCCCCGACGGTGCCGGACCCGATGTTCAGGCTGGTGACGTCCAGACGCGCATAACTCCAGTCCGGCAGGTGTAGGTTGCGGGTCCCGCCTCCGGAGGGAGCACCGTCCGGCAGGATGGGACCGGCAGATGAATAGATGCTCGGGTCGGTCCAGTAGCCGTTGCCGGTAATCGTCCACCCTTGAAGCCCGGTGTCAAAGTCCCACTCATAGGTCCAGGGACCTGTGTACTGCGCCGACGCAACCGACGCGCAGAGCGCGAGCGCCAGCACCGCTGCGAAAGTAATTCTCATCGCTTGCTTTGCTCCTTTCTCCCTGCAGGTCCGTTACCGGGTCACGCGCAAATAGGCCACCATCTTTGCTGTGCAAGACCCGGCCAGACCCACGGTGCAACCAAGAAGTGTGGGTCGAGAGTAGCGACCATTCTCAGCGTAACACGGCCTGTCGCGCCCTGTCAAGAGGGAATTTGCGTCTCAGTATTTCATCGCCCAAGTCACAAAAAGGCGTGCGGATCCCATCCACCTCTGATGGACAGGACCTTGACGCAGTCCATCCCGAGGCAACCCTGGGCATCATTTGAAACTGGGGATGATGATGCCCCGCATGATGATGTTCTGGCAGAACACGAACACCAGAAGGGTGGGAATTGCGGCCACCGTGAGCGCGGCCATCACCACGTAGCTGGGCGAAGCGATCTGCAGCTCGTACAGCCACACCATCAGCGTCCACATCCGCGGATCCTGGCACACCAGGAACGCGAACATGAAACTTCCGTATGCGGCCGTGAAGCTGGATAGCGCAATGACCGCCAGCACGGGCTTGGATAGCGGCACCGTTATCTTCCAGAACATCCGCCCCTCGCTCGCCCCGTCAATGATGCCCGCCTCATACAGCTCCCTGGGAAGGCTGTCGAAGAATCCCTTCAACAGGAAGATGCTGTATCCGTTGGCCACAGTGGGCAGAACCAGAGCGGCGAAGGTGTTCAGCAGGTTCAGCTCCTTCAGCAGGAGGAAGGAGGGGATCATCGCCACTTCCGCCGGGAACGCCATAGTCGCCAGCAGGAACAGGAGCACCCGGTGCCCGTACTTCAGATTGTAGCGGCTGAGGGCGTAGGCGCAGACCGGGTTCACGATGAGATGGGTCAGAATGGCGAGCGTCACGAAGATGAATGTGTTGTAAACCGCCCGCCCGTGCCGCAGGATGTAGTCCAGGACCAGCCGGTAGTTCGACAGCGCGAAGTACCGCCGCAACTCCCCAGCGTGCTCCTTCACGTATACCCAGTCCGTCAGATAGAGCGGCGGACGGACCTGCAGCAGCGAGGCATACTGCGTGCCGTAGCGCTCGTTCACCTTCTGCACGCTGCCGAACCGTGCCTTCAGCCAGTCCCGGTAGCGTGTCTCCACCGAGTCCACCCGCAACGCGCTCAGCGGCGCAGCCCGTGCGATGAACTCCAGCCAGTCCGTCGCGATGGCGGATCCCGCCGTCAGCCGCTGGGGAAAGCCGATCTCCTCCAGGGAGCCGTACCGCCGCCCGTGCACGTTCCCCAGAGTGGCAAGCGACCGGTGCCGTCCCAGCAGAAACTGCCTCCACGCCGGCAGGGCGGAGGCGTCCACCCGGATGTAGCGAGGGGAGAGCTGCGTCCGCACGAACTCCTCCCAGTCCGCCGCCTGCGCCTTCTGTTCCGGACATTCCTCCGTCAGCGGGATCTCCGAAAACTGTGTGTAGGATGTTCCCCAGGCGGCGTTAAGCGCCCGGATGTCATCCTCATAGCGCACCTGCTGCAGCCACTGCTGGAACAATGGCTCTACCGGCACCACGGCGTTCAGACGCTCCGGCATCCCGCGGCGGATCTCCTCCCACTCCTCCCCCCTCCGGCCGCCCGGAGGGTTCCACTCCCGGCGCTCCTCCTGCCCCAGGGGCGGAAGCACTGTCGCAAACGTCTCGTTCTCCTGCACGTAGGCCCGGTTAAGCTCCTGAATGGAGCCGTACCGCTTCATCAGCTCGGCCCGGTAGTACTCCAGGAGGCGGCTGGGCGCGTTGGACGGGGCCGCCGTCCATCCGGCATACGATGCGTGAAGGTGCGTGAGGGGGAGGGTTCTCTTGAACTCCAGCCAGTCGTCCACCTGCGCCCGGATGTGAGGATCCCGCGGATCCAGATACGGCAGCTTCACCGCATCCATCTTGCGGACCTGCCCCTCGAAATAGTTGCGGGTGGAATTCCACTGCGTGACCACCGCGCGCACCGCCGCGCTGCGGGGCAGCGCCTGCGGAGGCTGCACCGCCCGCAGGCTAGCGAAGTCCGTCCCGTAGTGGCGGTTCAACGCCAGCATGTCCGCACTGAAGCGGGCCTCGGTCTCCTTTGCGAAAAGCGCCCCGTCGTCCGTCAGATACCGCGGGAAGGGACGGAAATCGGTGTAGTCCGCCTCGCTCGTGATGCTGGTTCCCAGCATCAGCAGGAACGGATACACCATCGTGACCGCTCCCAAGGTCAGAGCCAGATACAGTAGCCCCACCACCAGGCGGAGCTTCAGGCTTCTGCGTCCCACTGTGGGGATGAGCGCCATCGCCCTACCGCTCCCCCGCCGCGGCGGAGAACTTCAGGTCCCGCAGGATCCGCAACTGATACATGGTGAAGCCGATCAGCATGCTCCCCATGATCCAGGCCGCGGCCGTAGCGTAGCCGAACTTCAGATACATAAAGGCGTTGTACCAGATCTCCAGCCCCAGAGTATGCGTGGCGTTCAGAGGGCCACCGCCGGTCATCACGAAGATGTTCTCCGTTGCCTTGAACGCTCCGATGAACGCCCCCACGAAGTTGATGATGATCAGCGGCTTCAGGGTGGGAAGCGTGATGCGCACCACTTTGGTCAGAATCCCCGCACCGTCTACGTCGGCCGCCTCGTACATCTCGTCCGGGATGGATTTCAGGGCCGCCAGATAGATGATGCTGCCCGGCCCGGCGCCGGCCCAGATGGCCGGCAGGATGATGCACAGCATGGCCAGCTTCGGATCCTGCAGGAACTTGATGGGCTCGTGCAGGCTCATCCCGAATGCCGAAAGGAAGAAGTCTATCAGCGTATTGAACAGCCCGTTGTAAGAGGGGTCGTAGAACCACTTCCACAGGAACAGGATGATCAATCCGCTGGTGACGGCCGGCAGGTAGTACAGGGTGCGGAACAGCATTTTGCCCCGCGGGACTTCGCTCAGCATCAGGGCTAGGATGATCGGCGCGAAGAAGCCGAGCGTCAGGCTCAGGGTCACGTAGATGAAGCTGTTGCGAAGCGCGATCCAGAAGGTCTCCTGGCTGAAGACGTCAATAAAGTTGTCCAGCCCCACCCACGTGCTCTGACCCACCACCATATAGTTCTGGAACGCCATCACCATCCCCCGTAGCAGGGGATAGTACGCCCACACCGCGATGGAGACGACCGCGGGCAGCATGAACGTCCATGCCACAACGTGCACCTTCCACCCGGTGCGCGCGGCGATGCGCGCATCGGCTGTCTCCGCCGCCTGTGCGGCCGCCAGCAGCCGCACCTGCCGGATCCCCACCAGCGCGATGAACAGACCCAGACCCACCACCACGGCCCACGCGATGCGCCGCTTGCGGGCCAGTTCATCAGGAGGGATGTAGTTGAGAAGCTTGGCGTCAATCTTACGGGCGGAGCGCTTCAGAATGGCCATGGCTGGCATATCCGGGTTCAGCTCGGCCATCTCCAGCGGTTCTCCCAGCAAAACATAGATCATCTCCATGTTCTCGCCGTGGGGCTCGGGGTGACCGTAGCGGAAGGCGTCGGCGTTGGCCTCCACCCATTCCCGCGGCACTTCCCGCAGGTACTCCTCGTAGCCGAACCGCTTCAGATACACCGGGTTGACGAACTTGGCCATCCCGGCTTCCACCAGGGTCTGCGTCCGCAGGCGCTCCGCCTCCTCGGAGCACTGGAACTTCACGAACTCCCAGGCCATCCGGCGCACGCGCGGGTCCTTGATCTGTGAGTTGATGGCCCACATGCTGGCGTTGATCTCGTTTGCGTGTCCGGCGGGCCCGGCGGGCAGGATGCTGATGCCGATCAGGCTGGGGTTCTGCGTGGACATGTTCATGCTGATGTCCGACTGATAGGCGAACCACATGCCCACGCGGCCGCGTTCCACCATAATGGATCGTTCGGTGGTTCGCGCCGCCACGCCGCGGACGATCTTTCCGTCCCGCTCCCAGGGGCCGATGCGCAGCTTGCGGTAGAACTCCAGCGCCTTCACACCCTCCGGCGTGGCGAATGCGGCCCGGTAGCGGCCGTCTGGCCCCTTTTTCACCACGTCCGCCCCGGCCTGCCACAGGAAGTTCACCCAGTGAAAGGCCGCGCTGCCGGGATCCCCCTCGAAAACGAAGCCGTACTGCCCTTTCGCAGGGTTGGTCAGTTTCTGAGCGTACCGGTAGAACTCGTCCCAGTCCCTGGGTCCCCGGCTCGGGTCGAGTCCCGCCTCCTTGAAAAGATCCTTCCTGTAATAGAGGGCCATCACGAACTGCTGGAAGGGGATGGCGTAGATCTTCCCGTTGACGCGGATGACGTCCAGGACCTTCGGGTGGACGTCTTTGAGCACATCGGGATCCTCTTTGATGAACTCGTCAAGAGGCAGCATGAAGCCCTGCCTGACAAAGCTCTCCAGCTTGCGGAAGTTCACGTAAAAGACGTCCGGGGCCGTGCCTCCGGCCATGGACATCAGGAAGCCGGTCTCCCAGGCGCGTCCCTGAAGCTGGATGCCGGAAGCCGGGATGATCTCCACCTCCGGGTGAAGCTGCAGGAAACGCTCGAATACCGCGCGCTTGGCGCGGCTGTGCGGGTCGGTGGAGTCCTTGCCGGGAATGGCTCCCCACCATGAGCCCGTGGCCAGACGCAGGGGGATCTTCTCGGCCTTCTTCGCCTCCGCGGCCGCAGAAAGCCCCGCGCAGGCCGCGAGCGTGATCGCCGCGGTCAGCAAAGGCGGCCAGAACAGGACGGACGCCCGCGCAGAGCGCCGCGCCAGAGGGGATATCCGGGCTTTCACGCCGGCCAGATGTTCATCTCGTTGGACTCGCCCGAGGCCCCTGCACGCCTGTCCGGGGCGGCAAGGACGTCCTCCGGGTAAGCACAATGGTAGAATAACCGGACGTCTGTGTCAAGGGGAGGTGCGTCTCCGTGTCTCACACAAGCAGGCAGGTCATATGCGGGAGCGTACGGGATGTGACGGCGGCGGCAGGATTGGAGGGCGGCGTCCGGACAACGCGCGAGAGGGAAGGTCAGCTTCGCACTTCTTGGACCGGCCGGTGGGGCGAGCCCCCCGCTGCAGGAGGCAGTAGATGCCGCACGGAAACACTTCTCCCCAAGCCGCATCAAAATGAGACCGTTCCGGGGCCGTAGATGGGAATGCGCAACCGGTTTCGCAGAATAATCTGCGTCGTATCCTGTAAGGATTACGGGTTTTTGCCCTCACGCGTTGACCCCCGTTGCATCGCAGGCTTAGAATGGAAACAGGACGGAAAGCATCCGTTCCTTTCCGGCCCGATGCGCCGGGATGTGCCGCGGCCGCGACGGCCCTGGCGGCGACAAGCAGAAGGAGAATGTGATCATGAAGCGACTTTTCATCCTCGCAGCGGCATTGACCGTGGCCTGCGCCTGCAGCGCAGGGGCGATGCCGATCGTCTTCAGCGACGACTTCGAGGCAGGTCTGGGCAACTGGACGCAGGTCTTCCCCACCGCTCCGGTAGAGTGGTCAAGCGCCCAGGCTGCCAGCGGGACTTACAGTGCCCGGGTTCCGGGAACAGGCGCCAACAACCAGTTCGCGATGGACTACCACATCCCGGTGGCCTACCCGGACTTCGAGCTGAGGTTCAAGTTCTACAATGCCAGCACCGCGAGCGGCCCCCGCAACTACATCCAGATCGGCTCCTGGTCGGGCGGCGCCCGCAACGGCACCCTTCAGCAGCTCTACGCTCTGGGAACCTACAACTCCATCACCAGCGGGACGCCCTACAGCGCAGCCAAGTTCCAGGGACGTGTCGCCGTCCCGTCCAGCATCAACTGGTTCAATGTTGACGACTCGGACCGCACGATCGTCGGCTGGCACGAGCTGGTCATCAAGCAGGACTCCGTGGCGAAGACGGTGAGCTTCCAGGTGGACGGCGGCACACCGACCGTACACTCTCTGTCCACGGTGTTCGCTCCGACCAGCATCCGGATCGGCTCCGCCCTGTCCAATGCCAACGTCGAAGCTTTCTTCGATGACATCTACTTTGTGACGCCCGAGCCCGGCAGCCTTCTGGCTCTGGGAAGCGGGCTGGTGGGAATGGCCGGTCTGCTGCTTCGCCGCAGGGCGTAAAGTCCATCAGCGCTATCGGCCATCAGGCCGCGGAAGTGAGCCGGGGCTGGGATTCCAGCCCCGGCTTTTTTTATCGGGGAAAGTCAAGGATGTCTCCAGACCCGGTAAAACTACCGGGTTTTTCCGGATTCGCTTGACCAGTGACATCCCGTCCCTTACAATGAGGGCGGTGGGCGCGGCTCGACCCGGCCGCGCCGGGCAAATGCCGTGCGCTGACCGCCGGTGCAAGAAGGAAACAACCGGCCTCCGGTCTGCAGGTCTGGCATAGAAACTGGCTGTGCGGCGGCAGCGGCGAGAAAGTGACAAGAAGGAGAGTGGCTCCAATGAAGATGATGCGCTTCGCCCTGGTGG
>JBBFLP010000080.1:0-11806 GCA_037478975.1 Armatimonadota bacterium | reverse complement strand
CCTGCGATCCGGTCCGTGGAAGCATCTGTCACCAGCAGATCCGCCATCTCCAGAGCCGGGCTTGCCGGGTGATCCGTCCGCGCTGCCAGCACCAGTCCTCGCCCCTGAACTCGTTTCCGGGCCTCGGACAGGATCTCCGCAGCCGCATGGTGATGCGGGAAGAAGGGGTAGGGGGGCAGACGCCGGCTGCGGTCCACCCTGTTGGCGTCCGGGCCGGTGTCCAGAAGCACTCCCGCCCACCGGGAGGCGTCCATCTCATCGAGCTGCAGCAAGAATCTCCTCCCGAAGGAGAACCGGGGGCTGATGTTCACCTTCCATCCGCCCCGGTCCGGGACGGGCTGTCCTCCCGGAGTCAGGATCAGGCTGTCCCGCAGCGCCGGGTCCGGCCGTCCGTCAGGGCCGGACGGAGCCCGGCCCGGAAGCTCCAGCAGGATCTTGCCTGGCGTCCCTTCCCGCAGTTCGCCGCCCTCCCCCGCAATGAAATATGCCTCGGCGTCCGTGCCCGTTGCGCGTTGCGCAACCGGCAGCGCGCGAAGGCCGGAGCGTATTCGAAGACGGGAGGGATTAAGCGCAAGGAACCATTCCCGGTAGATCTGCAGCCACCCTGCGCCCTGCGGCGCGACGCCGATGTAGAACGTGTAGGGCCGGTTCCACGTGCCGCAGAGGCTCAAAGGGGCGGCATCCTCCGCGCCTCTTCCTGCCGGCAGGAAGAAGCGGCGCGCAAACTCCAGGCGCACCTCTCTGTGGAAGCGGATGGCGAAAGCTGATGCCGGATCGAAGCCGGCCACCAGAAATCCGTTGGGGGTCTGAGCCGCCACTACCGGCAGCAACAGCTCGGCGTCGGGGCGGGCCAGGTGGAGGTCCGCCGTGCCCCAGTAGGCGGTGATCCCCTCACCGGGCATCTCCCGTTCAAAAGGCAGCAGCTCGTCGCCATCCGCAGCGAAGCTGATCAGCCGGGGATGCTCCATCACATCCTCGCGCTCGAACGGGAAATAGAGATACACCTGCCGGGCCGCCGCGGAGAGGTTGCGGGCTTTCACACGCGCCTCCACCCGGGGCGGCGATGGTTTGGTCTCCAGGGAGACCTCCACCTCGTAATCCAGTGAGGATCTCCAGACCATACGCCCGGATGCGCCGTCTACCCGGACCGAAACCGGGCTGAATGTCTCCTGCCCGGAGAGCTCAAGGTCGGATTCGGGACGCACGAACGCGCCCACCTTCCGGCCGCCCTCGTCCAGAACGGTTATCGAATGGCGCTCGGCGCGCAGCCTCAACGCCGCGGCCGGGCAGGAGGAGCACGCGAGCAGATGCAGCAGCAGGACTGCCGCGACAGGGAGTATGGCTGAAAGGGCTTTATGCCTCAAAGCGAGCGCTCCGCGGTCTCTTCCCGAGTGTGGACGCTGCCTAGCCGGCGGGCGGCAGGCGTTCCTGTATCTCATTTCGGGAGATGCCGCGGATCTCTACAGTCTTTGTGCGGGATGTCTCTCCGGAGACGATGCTGATATTCGATTTAGGGACCCTCAGGGCTCTGGCAAGGGCCTCCACGACGGCCCGGTTGGCCTGTCCCTCCGCAGGAGGGGCGTTGACCCGCACGTGGACCGTCCCGTCGGCTCCCGGCGCGACGCTCTCGCGCGAGCTGCGGGGAGTCACCCGGACTGTCAGCCGGACCGGCGCCGCTTCATCCCGCGTCATTTGCCGCGGACGATGCGCCGGTAGACGCGCTCGGCGTCACTGCCGCTCTGATAGATGGCCTGCCCCGTCCCGGTCAGAGACTCGAAGGAGACGAAACTTTCGTTGCGGATGCGAAGGATCCCGTTGTCCCCTTCGTCGAACTGCCGGAACTGTCCCGGGGTCATGGAGAAGGTGAACCTGCGTCCGTCCTCCGCCGTGAACTCCACCATATGATGCGCCACCACACGATCGGCGTACTGCAGCACGAAATCTTCTTCCTCGTAGCAACGGGAGACGGAGGCCCGGAGGGTCTCGACCGGCGCGCGCTTTTCCCTCCGCCACGTCCGCAGGGACTGGATGGTGAAGTAGATGAGCACCAGCCACAGCACCAGAACGGCCAGGGCGAAGAAGACCGCGAAGATGGCGCGCGCTAGCTCCATCCTCGCCTCCGTATGCCAGACGAGCATCCCTCCGTGAACCCCTGGTTGTACAGGTTCAGCGTCAAGACTTATGCTTTCTGTGACACTCCGTCAGCGGTTTTCTGGCCCTTCGGCCGTCAGCGTCTCGGCCGCGATCACCTCTCCGCCGGGGTTTTCCTCCTTCGGCTCTTCGGTCAGGCGAAGCTGCTGCACCTGCTCGCCGGAGTCCTCTGTCCGCACGTCGTCCGCCGGCATCGCGACCACCCGGTCGAACCTCCGGCGCTCCAGCCATTCCAACAGATCCCGAGCCGCGCAACGCAGGGTATCTTCCAGCTCTTCACGCCGCTCCTGCAGCCGCCGGATCTCGTTCAGCAGATCCTGCCGCTGCCGGTGCGCTTCGGCGTTCAACCGCTCGGCCCGCAACTCCGCCTCGCGCACAATGGACTCCGCGTCCCGCCGGGCGCTGGCCTGCACCTCATCGGCCGTCTTCTGGGCGAGCAGGACCGCGTTGTTCAGGGTTTGCTCCATCTCCCGGTAGCGGGCCACCTCGGCGTGCAGACGCTCGATCTGATCCTGCATCCGCGCGCGGTCGCGCGCGCTCTCTTCAAGCTCCGCAGCCAGCTCGCGGAGAAGGTCGTCCACCTCCTGCGGACGATAGCCCCGGAAGCTGCGAGCGAACTTCCTGTGCGTCAGGTCTATGGCTGTTATCTTCATGATACTGCCTCCCCGGGTCTCGGGTCATATTCCAATCGTCCTGACCGGCGCCGCCAGGCTGGCGAGCACGCGGATGAGAAAGCTGATAAGGAAAAACACGATCAGCGGAGTGAAGTCCACATAGGCGGTCTTCTCCGGCGGGATGAGGCGGCGCAGGGGCCGCAGCACCGGGTCCGTCAAGTCTTCCAGCAGACGGACAGCCGGATGATGGCGAGGGATGGTCGGGATCCAGCTCACCACCGCACGCGCGATGATGATCCACTGGTACACCTGCAGGATAGCGATCAGCAGTCTCACTGCTCCGAAAGCTCCTTCGCGCGGCGTGCGGCCGCCTGCACGGCGCTGATCAGGGCGGAGCGCAGGCCGCCTCGTTCCAGCTCCGCGATGCCGGCGATGGTGGTTCCTCCCGGGCTGGTCACCTGATCCCGGAGCTCGGCCGGGTGCCTCCCGGACCCGAGAACCAGCTCCGCCGCCCCGGCGCAGGTCTGGGCTGCGAGCCTCAGTGCCACGTCGCGGGTCAATCCCTGGCTGACGCCTCCGTCAGCCAGAGCTTCGATGATGATAAAGACGAACGCTGGTCCGCTACCGGAGAGGCCCGTCACCGCGTCCATCAGTTTTTCCTCGACGGTCACGGTGATGCCGACCGCGCCGAACAGCCCCGCCGCAAGCTCCATCTGCTCCGGGGTGACACCTGGCCCGGCGCAGATGGCCGTGGCTCCGTGCCGGACGGTGGCCGGGGTGTTCGGCATGGCACGGATGATCGCGGTGCCTTCCGGCAGCTGGCTCTGAAGGCTGGCGATGCGCACGCCGGCCGCGATGCTGATGAGCAGTTTTCCCGGGCCCATCGCGGGGGCGCACTCGCGGGCCACCTGCTGCGCCAGCGCGGGCTTCACGCACAGAACCACGGCTCCAGCCTCGCGTGCGGCCTCAAGGATGCCGCCGCACGCACAGACCCCCGTCTCCTCCGCCAGAGCGTTCAGGCGGGTGGTGTCCGGGTCGAAGGCAAGGATGTCCGCGGCCGGCCGGAAGCCGGACTGCACGACGCCGCGCACCAGCGCGCCGCCCATGGCTCCCGTGCCCAGAAATGCGATCCTCATCGTGCGTGCTCCCTCCGGCGGACGAGCGCGTCAGGAGCGCTTCAGTTGCCCGAGAACAGGTTCTTTTGACGGGGGGCGACGTCCTCGACGTCTATCACCATGTTGCTGGGCGTGAAGAAGAAGACCTTGTGGCCCACCTTCTCCACGTATCCGTCCAGCGCGTAGATCACCCCGTTCAGGAAGTCAATGATCCGCTCAGACAGCTCCGGACTGGTGTTCTCCAGGTTCACCACCTGAGGCCGGCCCTCTTTCAGGCCGTCCGCCGCCTGCCTGGCGGTCTCGAAGCTCTCAGCGGCGTGCCATACCGAGACCCGGTTCACGCGGGCGGAATGCATCCTCAGGGGGACTCCCTTCCTGCGCTGGGGGCGCGATTCGGGGACATCCTCGTCCTCCTCCTCGGCCGTCATCCCGAACCTGTCCTTCAGCCGGTCCCAGAGGCCTCTGGGCTCATCGAAATCATCGAGCAGCATGTCGTTCATCTCGCGGTGAGCGCTCCCTGACGGCCGCACCGTTCCACCGGCGGCCGAGAGTTGTGATTGATCAGCCGTACGCACGGGCGAGGATGCACAGGGGCTGTCGTCGTCCCGGTTGACGGATCCATCCTTCTTCCCGGGATCGCTCTTGTTCGTTTTGAGGGTCTTTCCGCTTTCCGGCGCCCGGATAGGAGTAAGGCGCCTGCGGCCGCCCTCTTTGTTTTCAGAAAGGGCAACAGTACCGGCACTATTCTACACCCTGCAGCCCGGAACCTGCACCGGAAATGCGCATTTTTCTTCCGGACCTTCCGGCCTGCAGAAGCCCTGCCTATCTTGCTCCGAACACCGCCGTGCCGATCCGCACCATGGTGGATCCTTCGGCAATGGCCGCTTCATAGTCCGCCGACATCCCCATCGAAAGCACCCGGCGGTGTTCAGGCGGCAACGTCTCGAAGATTCTCCTGAGCTCCGCGAAGTAGGGGCGGACCTGTTCCGGGTCGGGCAGGAAAGGCGGTATCCCCATCACCCCCATCAACCGCAGTCCCTCCTCGGAAAGCGCCGCTTCCACCACGGCCGGAACCTCTTCCGGGGCTGCTCCAGTCTTGGTCTGCTCGCCGCCCACGTTCACTTCGATCAGAACGTCAATCGTCCGGCCGAGCTCTCTTGCCGCCCGGCCCAGACGCCGGACGAGCTTCACACTGTCCACCGACTGGATCATCTGGAACAGCGCCGCGGCTTTTGCCGCCTTGTTGGACTGCAGATGCCCGATCATGTGCCAGCGCGCTCCGGCGCCGACCAGCGGGATCTTCTCCTCGGCCTCCTGGACGTAGTTCTCGCCGAAGTCCGTCGCTCCTGCCTCCAGAGCCTCTCTCACCAGCTCCGCCGGTTTGGTCTTGGAGACGCAGACCAGCGTGATCTCGGAAGAATCCCGTCCGGCCTTTCCGGCGGCGCGGACAATGTTTTCCCGGACTCGCATCAGGTTGTCGCGGATGGTTCCCTGACTCATTTCCCGTTCCGGTAAATCCCTTCTTCTCCGGCACAAGCCGGCAGCGAGGCATGATAGCTCCTTGCAGGACCCGGCGGCAAAAAGAACGGGGCGGCTCCTTTCAGGAGACCGCCCCTCCGGTCACATTGGCTCAGACCCGGATCGTGTTGCTTATGCCCACCAGGCCGCGCCGAGCTTCTCCGTGATCAGCATCGGCTTCAGGAAGTTGACCGCCTTCAGCAATCCTTCCCGGGCCGACATCAGACTGTCCTCGTGCTCGATGGACAGCACGTGATCATAACCGGCCAGCTGCAGCTCCGAGATGATGTCCCTCCAGACGGCCGCATCATGCCCGTAGCCGATGGTCCGGAAGATCCAGGAGCGCTTGGCCTCGTTCGCCATCGGCGCTTCCGGATCCACGTAGTTCTTGGTGTCCAGCACGCCATTGATGGACGTGTTGGCCGGGTCAATCCGGCAGTCCTTGGCGTGGAAGTGGAAGATGCAGTCCTTCAGAGTCCGGATGGCCAGCACCGGATCCATCCCCTGCCACCAGAGATGGCTCGGGTCGAAGTTGGAACCGATGTTGTCTCCGCACGCCTTGCGCAGCCGCAGCAGCGTCTCCGGGTTGTAGACCACAAAGCCGGGATGCATCTCGAAGGCCAACCGCACCCCGTGCTCGCGCGCGAACTTCGCCTCCTGCTTCCAGTAGGGGATGACCTTGCGCTTCCACTGCCATTCCAGCGTCTCCAGATAGTCCGGAGGCCACGGGCAGGTCACCCAGTTGGGGCGCTTCGCGGTGGGCGAATCGCCCGGGCAGCCCGAGAACCCGATCACCGTGTCCAGCCCCAGCTTCTCTGCCAGCAGCACCGTCTTCCGGTGCGTGTCATGGTGCTCCTGCGCGATCTGCTTGTTGGGATGGATGGGGTTGCCGTGGCAGGACAGCGCGCTGATGATAAGTCCCCGCTTCTCCACAGCCTTCAGCAGGTCTTTGCGCGCCTTGTCGCTCTCCAGCAACTGGTCCGGGTTGCAGTGGGCGTTGCCCGGATAGTTGCCCGTCCCCAGCTCGATGGCTTCCACGCCGTTTTCCGCCAGAAAGTCCAGCACCTGCTCCAGCGGCTGGTCGCTCATCAGAACCGTGAATACGCCGATCTTCATTGTTGCAGACTCCTCCCCTGATGTTGCCGCCCCGAAGGGCCGCCGGGTCAAGCGATCCTGACCATCTCCCCGGTCCCGGCGGACTGGTAGATGGCGTCCAGGATCTTCACAACGTCAAGTCCGTGCTCGCCGGTTGCGAGCGGCGTCCTGTTCTCTTTGATGCAGTCCACGAAGTGACGCGCCTCCGCATGATGTCCGTGGACCGCCGGCGCCTGCGGGGCGATGTCCACCTGATGGCCGTTTTCCTCTGTGTAGATCCGTAGCGGCTCCAGGTCGGCTCCCCCTTCGGTACCCATCAGCGTCACGTAGAAGCGCTCGCGTTCGATGTTGGACGCCCAGCTCGCTTCCAGGAACACCGTGGCACCGTCGGAAAACTTGACGATTGCCGCCGCCAAATCCTCCACGTCGTACTTCTCGCCGCCCGGCATCCGTGGTCCGAATTCGGCGTAAGTGCTGCCGTAGGCCGAGACAGGCTTCGGGTTGCCCATGAGATACATCGTGAGGTCCAGCACATGCACGCCCAGGTCAATCAGCGGGCCGCCACCGGACATGGCCTTCGTGGTGAACCATCCGCCCATCCCGGGGATGCCCCTGCGCCGGATCCAGCCGGTCTTGGCATAATAGATGCGGCCCAGGCGCCCCTGTTCGATGTAGGTCTTCAGGACCTGGGTGTCTCCCCGGAAGCGGTTGTTGAAGGCCATCATAAAGATCTTCCCGGCCTTCTTTCCCGCTTCCACCATCTTCTGCCCTTCTGCGGCGCTGGTGGCGATGGGCTTCTCGCAGAGCACGTGGCAGCCGGACTCGAAGGCGGCGATGGCGACGGGAGCATGCAGGCTGTTCGGCGTGCAGACGCTCACCCCGTCCAGGTCCTCCTGCTGAAGCATCTTCTCGTAGTCCGTGTAGACGCGGGGAACGCCGAACTCCTCCGCTGTTGCCTTTGCGCGCTCCTCGTTGACGTCCGCAATCGCGACGATCTCGGCGTCCGGATGGGTGCGGTAGCCTTCCAGGTGCAGCCGGCCGATTCCTACGCCGACCACAGCGACTCTCACCTTGCCGTTTCTTGCCGGGTCCATAGTCATGTGTGCGGTCTCTTTCGAGCCTCCTGTCCGTATTGTCCAAGACGCATTTCCCGCCCTGCAGGCCACTTGCCGGGGCGGGACCTTGCCGGATTGTAGCACCGGGGTGGGGGGCTGTCCACGAGCGCGAGGCCCGGCGCACGGTGAGCGCCGGGCCTCGCGGAACTCGCTCGTTCTGTTGTGGGTCCGGACGGCTCAGGCCGCCAGCGGTTCCCTTCTGCGCTCCATAGCCTGCGATGGCGGATGGCCGGCCTCCACCCGCACCAGCAGATCGGCGATGTTCCCGGCGTCCTCCGGGAAGCTGGCGAACGTCAGGGTTCCCCTCACCGGGAACAGCTCCTGCCCGGAAGATGCATTCATGGTCTGCACGATCCCGTGCAGCCGCTCGCATACCGCCGCCGCCTGTGATCCCGTGTGCGGAAGCATCAGCGCGAACTGGTGGGCTTCGTAGCGCGCCACCAGGTCCGCCCGCCGGACGCGGGACCGGATGGCCTGACCCAGCGCCTCCAGCCGCTCGTCCGCCGTCATAGGAACCCATCCCCCGTGCGAGTCGCTCAGGTATTCCAGCGACATCAGCATCACGGCGACCGGGTAGTGATGTCGCGTTGCGCGGGAGAGCTCCTCCTCCAGACGGGCAAGGAAGTACGACCGGGTATACAGGCCGGTGGCCGGATCCGTGATGCCGGAGACCTCTTCAAGGTCCACCTGCCCTCCGCGCCTCTGAAGCGCCCGGAGCTGCACCTGCACTTCCTTCAGGTCCTCCGTGGTCAGGATCTTCTTCAGCTTGCGCGTGGAGTTCCGCAGAATATGCGACACATAGTTGCACGAGATCCCCAGCTTTCTCGCGATCTCCGTCTGGTTCAGGTCGCGGAAGAAGTACTCGTGGATGACGCGCTGCTCCACGTTCTTCAACCGCTCCACGGCGGATTCCAGCACAATGCGATCCTCGATGGGCAGCTCGAACGTCTCATATTGCCGCGAGCGCACCTTCTCGATCTCGGAACCGGTGGTGGAGCCATCGTCCCGTTCGGCGTCCAGTGATCCCACCTTGAAGACGTCGCGCGTGGTGAGGAGCGAGCTGACCTCCTCCTCCGAGATCTTCATCACCTGCGCGATCTCCGCTTCCGTCGGAGCGCGTCCGTACTGCTGGGCCAGCGACTCGATCACCCGCTGCATGCGCTGGTTGAGCTCCTGCAGCCAGGCCGGCTCCTTGATGATCTTCCCCTTGTCGCGCAAGTAATGCTTGATCTGCCCGATCACAAAGTGCGTGGCATAAGTTGAGAACTTCACCCCCTTCGACGCGTCGAAACCGTCCAGCGCCGACATCAGCCCGATGTAGCCTTCCTGCACCAGATCTTCCACCGGTTCGCCGGCTCCGGCGAAGCGCCTGCCGATGGATTCCACCAGGTTCCTGTACTGCAGTACCAGCTTGTCTCGGGCGCGGGTGTCGCGCCGGGTCCTGTAACGCTCCAGCAGATGCTGGATCTGCTCTTCCGTGAGTCTCGGTCTGTGGGCGTTCTTCATTCGATGCTTGTCACAATCTTGAAGATCGGAGCCATGATGGAGATGGCGATGAACCCCACCACCAGGCCCATGAAGACGATCAGACAGGGCTCGATCATCGAGGTGAGTCCTTTCACCGCGTTGTCTACCTCGTCATCATAAAAGTCCGACACCTTCACCAGCATGTCGGAGAGGCGCCCCGTCTCTTCGCCGACGTCTATCATGTGGGTCACCATGGCGGGAAACACGCCGCTTGCCGCCAGAGGTGCGCTGACTTTCTGTCCCTCCCTGATAGAGTTGCGCGCGTTCTCGACCGCCTTCGCGATGACGATGTTGCCCGATGTCTCCCCCACGATCTCCAGGGAGCGCATCATGGGCACACCGCTTGCGATCAGCGTCCCGAAGGTGCGCGCGAACCTCGAAACCGCCATCTTCTGAACCAGCTCGCCCACCACCGGCAGGTTCAACTTCAGTTTGTCGTACTGATACCGTCCGCCCGGCGTGCTGAGGATCCACCGGATGCCGAAGTAGCCGCCGATGGCAAAGCCGATCGGAATATAGATGTAGTTGCGAAGCAGGTCGCTCATCGCGAACAGCATCGCGGTGGCGGGCGGCATTTCGATGTTCATGGACGCGAAGATCTCCTTGAACTTCGGCAGCACGAACACGAACAGCGCGCCCACCATACAGAACGCGAAGATGAGCACGATGGTGGGGTACATCATCGCGCTTTTGATCTTGTTGCGGATCTCCTGCTCCTTCTCCAGGAACTGAGAGACGCGCTCCAGGATGGTGTCCAGGATACCTCCGGTCTCGGCCGCGCGGATCATGTTGACATAGAGCTTGTTGAACACGTGCGGGTGCTTGCTGAACGCCTCCGTCAGGCTCATGCCGCCTTTGACGTCCCGCTTGGCCGTCTCGATGACCTGCGCCATGACCGGGTCTTTGGTCTGATTGCCCAGGATCTCCAGGCACTTGACAATGCCGATACCCGCCTCGATCATCGTCGAAAGCTGCCGGGTGAACACCACAAGCTGCTGCAGCTTGACCTTCTTGCCCTTCGTGGACGACTTGCGGGGCTGGGCCGCCGACTTAGTGCCTCCGCGGGTTCTGCGGATGCTGACGATGTGATATTGTTGCTGCTGCAGACGGGAGATGACCAGGTTCTCGGACTCCGCCTCGATGGAGCCCGTGACGGTCTTCCCGGATGCGTCCACAGCGCTGTATTGAAAGACTGCCATCACCGTTCTCCGAGGTAGCGATCAAGATTCTCCGGGTCGGTCGCGTGCAGCTTGGCCTGCTGCAGCGAAATCAGGTCCAGAGTGGCCAGCTCCGCCAGCGAGCGGTCCATCGGCTGCATTCCCAGATTGGTTCCCGTCTCGATGGCGGTGCCGATCTGGTGGGTCTTGCCCTCGCGGATCAGGTTGCGGATGCCGGATGTGGCCACCAGAACTTCCACGGCCACCACGCGCCCGCCCTCGCGCATCGGGAGCAGCAGCTGCGAGATGACAGCTTCCAGCGTGTTGGAGAGCTGCACCCGGATCTGCTCCTGCTGATGCGGGGGGAACACGTCCACGATGCGGTCCACCGTCTGAGCCGCGTTGCGCGTATGCAGTGTGGCGAACACCAGGTGACCGGTCTCTGCCAGGGTGAGCGCCGCGCTGATGGTCTCCAGGTCGCGCATCTCGCCCACCAGGATGACGTCCGGGTCCTCCCTCAGGATGGCGCGCAGCGCATTGTGGAAGGAGTCCGTGTCGGAGTGCAGCTCGCGCTGGGTCACCATGGCGCGTTTGTCCCGGTGGAGATACTCGATGGGATCCTCCAGCGTGATGATGTGGACCGAGCGGTTCTGGTTGATATGGTCAATCATCGCGGCGATGGTGGTGGACTTGCCGGAGCCGGTCGGTCCCGTCACCATGATCAGCCCGCTGGTGGTCTGGGTGAGCTTGCGCAGGACGGGAGGCAGACGCAGCTCATCCATGTCCGGGATCTCACTCGGAACCACCCGGAACGCCGCCTGGTAGCTGCCTTTCTGGCGGAAGACGTTCACGCGGAAGCGGCAACGGTCTCCCATAGAGTAGGAGAGGTCCAGCTCCCGCTCCGCTTCCAGACGGCCCACCTGCTCACCGGTCAGGATGTCATAGACCAGCCTCTGAATGGTCCGGGCGTCCAGCGGCTCGTAGTCGCTGCGGACCAGGCTGCCGTCCACACGGTATACCGGCGGCAGGCCGCAGTGGATGTGCACATCCGAGGCTCCGCGTAGCAGACCCTCTTCCAGGATCTCATCTATGTGCACCCCTTCGATGGATCGCATGCGGACCTGATGGCCATCCATATGGCTCTGCCCGAACAGCTGGATGTCGTCGGCCTGCTTTTGAAACTGGTCGTTCATGCTGCTTTCTGGTTTGTCGTCCCAGGCGAATGCTTGTCCCATTGGTTGATCTCCCGTCAGACCGGGGCACCCCTTTCGCCCCTTGGTTCCCTGGTCCGCCGGGCTCACAGGCCCGGCCGGACCGTCAGGCTGGTCTCAGCTTCATCCCCCTCTCAGGTACCGGTCGAAGTTCTCCGGGTCCACGGCGCGCATCCGCGCCTCGTCCAGTCCCACCAGCCCCTGCAGATGGAGGTCCACCAGTGCGCGGTCCATCGGCTGCATGCCCTGGGCCTGGCTGGTCTCCAGCAGGGTGCCGATCTGGTAGCTCTTCCCCTCGCGGAT
>JBBFLP010000079.1:1261-11826 GCA_037478975.1 Armatimonadota bacterium | reverse complement strand
CGGGAAAAGATAGCAGCCAGCACTGGCACCGTCGTTTTCCCTGCCAGACTAGCAGCTGCCGCGGGCTTTTTCATAGCGCTAAGCACAGTCTCGACGCGCTGTGTCTCCTCCCCTGTTCCGATCAACGCCACTCGCAGCCCTCCGTCCACCAGCCGGTCGCAGACATCCGCAAAATGCTCTGCATCCCACGCGCGGTCGCCAGAACTGGCGCCGGGATGCACGCACGCAAACGGGGCTCCCTGTAGACCTGCCTCACGAAGCAGATCCGCCGCCTGCGCGCTGGCAGTCTCGCCCGGACGGAGGTCGAACTCGGCCGCCGCGGTATCCCCGCCGGCAAGCGCGGCAAGCTGCAGGTTGACCGGGACTTCGTGTTCGCCCTCCCCCTGCTCCAGCACGTGTGTCAACAGAAAAGGAAAGCGCTCCCGGTACTCTGCGCCGGCGTGCCGCACACTCCCGAACCCCGCCCGGAGCGGAATACCCGCCAGCCACACCTTCAACGCCATACCGGTTTCCTGCGTGGACAGGAACACGGCATCGTAACGCCCGCCGCGCAACTTCATGACCTCGCGCAGTTTGCCCCGCACACCCGTTGGGGCGGGCCACCGGGTCCGCACGATGCGATCCACAGAAGGGCACATCTGGAAGACAGCTTCCCCGACCGCTGTTCCGGCCAGAATGTGGATCTCGGCCTCCGGCAATGCCTCCCGGAAAGCCCGCACCACAGGGACGAACAACACGCAGTCGCCCAGCTTCTGGATGCGTGTCAGCAGGATCCTTCTGAAAGCCGTCTTCGCTCCATTCATCTTCCCACCAGAGTATGGTAAAGCCGCGTCACATTCCTGGCTTCCTGACCGCAGAACCGGGACACCACGTCACGCCTCGCCGCCGCCGAGATACGGGCGCGCAGCGCGGCGTCTTCGAGAAGCCTCAAAATGGCATCCGCCATCTGGTCCGGCTGCTCTACATCCACAAGCAAGCCGGTCTCACCGTCCCGGATGATCTCTTCAGGACCGCCCGAGCGGGTGGCCACCACCGGTATCCCGCAGGCCATCGCTTCCACCACTACCAGCCCGAACGGCTCACTGCGGGAGGCGAGCACGCACACGTCCATCGTCTTAAAGACGGATGCCACGTTCTCCACGAATCCTGTGAAGTGCACCCGTCCCTGCAGTCCCAGAGCAAGAATCTCCGAATCCAGACGCGCAGGATAGTCCCGGTCGTGCGTGAAAAGCGGACTTCCGACCACCAGGAAACGGGCCCGCGGACAACGCTCTCTCAGTATGCCCGCAGCCCGGATGAAATCCAGCTGCCCCTTGTCAGGAGAAATGCGGCTGGCGATTCCGATGACGAGGCAGTCCTCCCATCCCAGCGCGGGCCGCAGGGCCCGGTCCGGCGGAGCCGCATCGAGCTGCGTCATATCTACGTCGTTGTAGATCACATTCACGGGCAGTCCCGGCAGGAGTGCCTCCAGACGATCCGCAACGCATCGGGTGATGGCGATGATGGCGTTGCACATCCGGAAAGCCGATGCCCGCGCAGGGTCCAGGTAGTCGTACAGGTCGCGGCAGTGATAAATGACCGGAAACCCGGCGCTTCTCACGGCGGGAATCACCAGCTCCGGAGCCCAGAATGAGTTCACGTGCACCAGGTCGGGTTTCTGGCCGCGCAGCCAGCGCGCAATAGCCCTCTGCGATCTCCAGAAACCCAGCGGCCGGCGTCGCCTGCGGGTTTCCATCGGCGCATAGGACACGGGAACCCCCAGGGACTGCAGTTTCTCCGCCAGAGGACCGTGGCCAGGCAACAACGCAAGGGGCTCCACCTCCACCCGGTCGAGCCCCCCGATCAGCGTCGCCAGAGAAATCTCGGCCCCTCCGGGCTCGCTGGTGGTAGAGATGTATGCAACCCGCAGCGGCGTGTGTCGGTCCGGCTGTCCGGTCATTGCAGGGATTCCTCCGGCCGACGCGGCCGCGACAGGTAATCCATAAGCACCCGGTCAGAGACCCGGGCGGGAACTTCGGGCCTGGCAGCCTGCCGCAGCAGGCGAGCAGCATCCCGCTCCGCACGCGCCACTGTGGCGTCGCCTCTGAGAAACCCCTTCATCTTGATCAGCGCCAGCCAGAACCTGTGCTGCAGAAGGATACCCCGATCCCGGATATTCCTGCGCAGGAAAAGGATCCGGTTGCGCCACAGAATCCGCCTGACGGTATCCTCGCTGGTGGATCGTTCCACCGTAAGATGAGGATGGCGGTGCCACGCGCGGGCATCAGGGCAGTGCACACTCCGCCACCCCCGCCGCCAGGCCCGCCAGCACAGGTCCACGTCCTCCCAGTTGAACGGCGCAAATGCAGGGTCGAATCCCCCCAGATCCAGGAATAGGTCCCGCCGCACCACCATCGCCCCGCCGGTGGCGAACGCAACGTTCACCGGCAGGTTCCCCCACTCCCCCGGCCGCTCCGCATCCGGAAAGACCGTATGAAACATTCCGCGAGAGAAGACGAGGGATGTCACCCCCCCGCTCCCTGCGTCGTCGCTTTCCATCAACCGGAAGGCAACAGCGAAGACGTCGTCCTGCTCGAACATACGGCAGGCGGCAGCAAGAGCGTCCGGGTGAAGCTCCATGTCCGTCATGCAGACTGCCACCAATGGAGCATCCAGATCCCGTACTCCCTGGTTCACCGCCTCGCCGAAGCCGCCATTACACGGACGGATGACCAGACGCACAGCCGGGAAGCGCTCCCCGAGCAGAGACACGCTTCCGTCCGTGCTGGCATCGTCCACCACCACGGTCTCCCCCCCGCCAGCCCGCTCCAGAGAATGCAAGACCGTCGGAAGATACTGCGGAAGCAGATCCTGTCCGTTATAGTTCGGGACCACCACCCCGAGGCGGTGACTCACGCGGCCTGTCTCCTATCCAGCGCGGCGATGAGAGATACGATCCGTTCTTCGAAACAGGCCCCGGTCAGATTCTCAGCTGCCTCACGCGCAGAGCGGCTGTAGGATGCCAGCAGATCCGGACTTCCGGCCAGCGCCAGCGTCCTGCCGACCATCTCCGCGTCGCTCTTGCAGACAAAACCGCTCCCGCACCTGCGGACCAGTTCCCGCACCGCCGGGCCCGCATCCACCACCGGGACTGCGCCGGAGACCATGGCGCCTGCCAGATCAGAAACACACGCAGTCCAGGGGGACTCGCACGCTCCGCAGTCCTGACCTCCAGAACACCGGAACCAGACGATGCTGCCACAACCGGTGACACAGTCTCCCCCGGCGGCATTATGCGCATCGGCAGAAGCGCTTCCCTGCAAATCGCGGAACTGCCACCCGATCAGCCCTGCATTGCGGGCGTCCCGGAACAGCTCCGCCATTCTTGCCAGGCACCTGCCGCGTCTTTCGCCTTTGTCTCCGCACAGTGCCAGGATCTCCCCCCCTGCAAAAGCGGGAGTAGATGACCAGGCTGGGGCAAGCAGAAGCGGCAGAGGCAGTTCCTCAGGTTCTACCTTCCACCGGCGGCGAACCTCATCCGCCACACATTCCAGCGGGGTGAATATGCGCTGCCAGCTCTCCAGACGCCGCTGCTTCTCACGGTCAGAGACCCGGAGACCACAACCCTCGATATCGGTTTGAATCTCCGCCTCTCCCCGGTCCACCCGGGGGACGATCAGCCAGCCGCGCAGGGCCGGACAGAACGGCGGAATGCGCTCGCTCCAGCATACCAGAAGGTCGCTCCCCCGCGCGAAGGAAAGACTCAACCGGCCGGACAAGAACCTCGCGGCTCGCTGGGACAGGGATGCAGCCAGCTTGGAAAGAAACGCTGCGAACCCTCCAACACCCGTAGACGAGCACCAGCGCAGGTCGCGCCCGCAAATGGCTCCGATCGCCAGGGGGTCTGGAGGCCGGATTCCGGCCAACTGCACACGCCAGCCGGCGCGCAGGAGTTCCCACGCGATCAATCCCAGCGTGCGGCAAACCAGCTCGTCTGCCCAGTCCTCCGTGTAGATTGAGGCTCGGGGACCCACCGCCTCCTTTCGGTCCGGCATCCCTCTCAGGAGTTCCCGTCCGGCAACGCCGCCGGCTCCTCTTTCGGACCGGGAAGCTTGCCCCGGCCATCCATCCTCGGGTAGTAGCGGGCGGAGTAGCGATAGCTGTCCACGTCTGCAGGCTGCACGCGGTTGAGCACCGTTCCCACGATGACGGCCTGCACGTTGGCCAGCTGCGTGCGCGCCCGGAAGTGCGCCGACTCCAGACGCGACCCCGCACCCACCACCACAATCATGGAATCCGCAATAGATCCCAGCTCCATCGCGTCGCTGAACGCAACAGCGGGAGGAGTGTCTATGACCACGTAATCCGCCTCCGCCTCCAGTTGCTCCAGCAGCTCCTTCATCCGGGGCCCCGTCAGCAGGCGGGCCGGATTGTCAGGGATACTTCCTGCAGAGATCAGCACCAAGTTCTCCACGCTGGTGGGGAACAGGATATCCGCCAGGGACGCTTCACCCGCAAGATAGTTCGAAAGACCGGGCTCCTTGCGCACCCCGAAGGCACGATGGAGAGAAGGATTGCGCATATCAGCATCTATAAGCACAACCCGCTTATGGCCCTCGGCAAGGGATGCGGCGAAGTTCGCGGCCGTCGTCGTTTTCCCTTCACCCGGCAAGGTGCTCGTGATCATGACACTGCGCACCTGCGCCTGCCGCGCAAGCGCCAGGAAATTCGCCCGCATAATGCGGTAGGACTCCGCGAACGGCGTATCCGGAGAGTCGCGGAGGACAAGAGTGCTGCCGCCCTTGAGCGATGCCTCCTTCAAAGCCGGCACCACTCCCAGCACGGGAAGCTGGTAGCGATCCTCCACCTGATCCACATCGCGGATGGAGGTATCCAGCCCCTCCAGGAACAGGACGATCCCCAGCCCGACGATGATGGAGATCAGGAACGCGATCGGCAACTTGAAGCGCAGCTTTGCCAGCTTGCTCGCCGCCGTCTCCGATGCATAGGCCGCGTTGAACAGCGACCCGAAAACGGGCACCTCCAGCTGACGCTGCTTCTCCAGCACGGCAATGGCATAATCCGACTGGAACTGCCGCTCCGCGATGGCATCGTAGCGCTTCTGCGCCTCCGCCACCCTGCTGTTCAGTTCGGCCAGTTTCAGCTCGCGCGCCGGGACGTCCGCCAGCTCCGTTCTGGCTCTCCGCAGAAGTCCCTCCAGAGCCCGGCGTCGGGCCTCCGCAGCCATTCTCTCGGCCTCATACCGGGAAATGTCCCCGGTGATGAACTGATATTCCAGGCTTGCAGGCGCATTCTCCAGCTTGAACGTCTTGTTCACCTCGGCGTTCAGGCGCGCCTTGGTATTCTCAATCATCTGCCGGGTCTCTTTGACACGTGGGTGATCCTCAGTGTATCGCATCTTCAGGTTCATCAGCTCCACTTCCTGGGTGGCCAGCTGGGCCTGAAGACGGTCTATGACCGCGCTGGAAGGTACGGCATCCACGTCAAAACTCTGAGGCTGAGAGCGTCGGCCCAGAGTCTCCCGCAACGCGCGGGCCCGGCGCTGATACTCCTGCACGGATGACTGCGCATCCTCCACGTCCCGCGTCAGCATATTCACCTGAGCCTGCGCCTGGCTGAAATCCAGAGGGAGGATGCGATCCTTATTGGCCTCCTTGAAGTCCCGCAGTTCCTTCAGACGCGCTTCCAGATTGCGTCTGGCTTCCTCCAGCGCATCGGAGGTGCTCCCCTTCTGCGTGCGGTAGAGATCCAGCGACGATGCAGCCGCAGCCTGCTGGACTTTCTCTGCCAGAGCATTCGCGGCCCTGACGGCGCGCTCGGAAGTATCGCCGACCGCGCTGATCAGAACGATGTTGCTGCGCTGTCCCCCTCCGCCGCCAACTGCTTCGCAACGGATATCCTGCCGGAACCGGATGAACCGTTCACGGGCCTGTTCCGGGTCCGCAGTCGCCAGAACATCGCTGTAGACTGTGCGGAACACTTCGAACATGACACTGTCGCTGAGACCTAGCTGCGCAAGGTCATCGCCGGCGATCTGACTGGTGGGACTCATCAGAATCCGCGCCGTCGCCTTATACTGGGAAAAGCGGGGGGTCAGAAAATGATGCACGATGACCGCCCCGCAGATCACCACAATGCTGGCCAGCATGACCGGCCAGCGGCGTCTGACGGCGGCAAGATACTGTGCGTAGTCCATGGCGTCAAACCGTCCTGTTCAGCTACAGAATGTAAAGCAGGGGGGCGAGAATTGGAATCCACTCTAGAGGATTGCGCTTCCGGGGGGTCTTTTCCGGCACATTGAGCACATCCCCGTCCTGCACATAGAGCTCCGGATCCTCCTCTCCCTGCAGGATTTTGCTGAAGTCCAGCGGAATAGACTGATATTTGCCGTCCGCCTGCTTCCGGATGAGCACCACTTTATCCGGCCGGGCATTCGGGTTGAAACCACCGGCGGTAGCCAGCGCCTCCGTCCACGTAAGCTTTTGCTTCAACTCGTAGCGGCCCGGTTTGTACACCCCTCCGATGACGCTGTAAGAGGTCGGTCCCATCTGGTCGGACGAGGCTACAAGAGTATCCCCCGGAAGGATGACGACGTTCTCCTCGACCCGTCCTGCAAGCAGGGCTGTCAAGTTGACCGTGATCTCATCCTGACCCGGCCGGACCACACGGATAGTCTCCACCCGCGTGCCCTCCTCCACCCCTCCGGCCATTTTCAGGGCGTCCAGAACCCTGGTGCCGCGCAGGAGGGGATAGGTACCCACCGACTTCACTGCCCCGAGGAAGGTGAACTCCCCGATGACCCGCGAGGGAACGTTGACCTGGTCTCCGTCCTGCAAGATAATGTCCTTACTGGGGTCCGGGCTGGCCATAAGCTCGCTGAGATTCACCCGGGTGAACTCGCCTCCCCGCACCAGCGTGACCTGTGACAGGTCCGCCGTCGGTAATGCGCCTCCAGCGAAGGCCAGAATATCGCGGATGCTCACGTCGGTGACGGCCTCCACCGTCCCAGGGCTCTTGACGTCCCCCGTAATGGTGATGCGGTGTCCCTTGGGCTTGGCGAGCGTGAACTGCACCTCCGGCTGCCGGATGTAGCGGCTCAGGAAAGTGATGACCGCCTGTCTGGCCTGGTCAACAGATAGGCCGGCGACCTTCAACTGTCCCATCTCTCCGAAGTCCATCCGGCCTTCGTCGTCCAGGATGTAGAAGCGGCTGATATCCTCCTCGCCCTTGACAACAAGCGCAACGGTGTCCCCGGGCTTCAGCAGGGGCGCTGATCCCGCAGGTGCGAGGCCGGCCGCCAGCGTGACGGCCACAACCAAGGTGATGATCACAGGGAGCTTGAGACAGGCGAACACTTTACCCTCCGTGTAGGACCCGGCCTCCGCCGGGAAGCGCGGGTAGCGCATCCCACGCCTCTGTTATGCCATACCCGCCACAAGGATGTTACTGTTTGCGGCAGATGCGGATGCAGAGTCCCGCGCACGTTGTTCCATACGAGCGGCTGCGCTGCACGGGTTCCGCAATGCTAGCCGGAGCCCGACTCCTTCGGTTTGGCCAGGGAAACCGCCACCAGAGCCAGGGGCAAGATCAGCATCAGCACGACGCCCGCCTTACCCGCGGGGCCGCTGGTCCATAGCCGCCGGGCGGGCATCGGCTCCTGCGCTACATCCGCACGAACCTTCCGGATGTGCGGGAAATAGGCTTTCAGAAACGAGTGAAGCTGCTCAAAGGCCGTCTCCTCCCCGTAGAGGATGGGGGTGGAGACTCGCACCATATTGGAGACGCCCAGATCCCGGCGCAAACGGCTCATGACCGCCGCCTTCAGAAAACCTTCCCGTCCGCCGCGTTCCTCCAGCGGTTTGTCTCCGGACATATACCAGTAGACAATCATGGACTCCTGGTGATTTTTCTCAGCAATCATAACGTGCGCGGTGACATCCATTCCGCCGACATTGATCACCCGGGACGGCAACTGCCGGAGCTTGAACCCCTGAGCGGGATAACAGACGTGCGGGTCATGAAAGCTGCGGGACCGCCGGGCATAGTTGTAAACCAGGCACAGGGTGATGGGCCTGTCGCCTCCCTTCTCGTAGTCCCGGAAAAGGATGGCCTGCGGGGCGAGCTGCTCTTCAATGGGCACGTCCGTAATGTCAATGTCGCGCCCGTAGTATCCCGCATACTCCATCGGGATGACGCTCAGATCCAGCTTGTTCTGCAGCTTGGGCTCCGGCTGTACGAATAACCAGCCGGCGGCGAGCACGAAGAGGGCCCCTCCCAGAACAACACCATGTTTCCTGATGAAGCTCATCTCACACCCTCTCCTCACCCGGTGCCAGGCGGATACGAAGCAGCCACGCCTCCAGCAGGAACAGCGCAAGACCGATGGAGTACATGATCACGCCGGATCCCTTGTGAAACACCCCCATAGCGACCTCTTCCCCGTAGAATTCGCCCAGCAGCGCGATCAGGATAATGCGGAAGATGTTCGCCACAACCGCGATGAGCGGGGCCGTCAACAGCAGGATCAGTTTGCGCCACCATACTCCTCTGGCCAGGTAAGCCACCACGCTGCCCACAAAGATGAGGCTGAACAACGTGTTCAGGCCGCTGCAGGGAGCTTCCACAAACAACGTGAAGCTCGGAAGCGCGACCATCGTCCCCACCCGGCTGACGTCGTAGAAGAACAGCTGAAGAATGCCCGTGGCCGCGATCGCCGAGATGAGCTGCAACCGGATGGTGAGCCAGGTGGAGACAAACGGCAGCGGGATCATAAAAAGCAGGAACATCGAAGGCCAGAAAATCAGGCTTAGAACGTGCGGGCCGAAGTACCACAGGGCAAGACCCCAGACCATCGGCAGCATCGAGATCCCGGACAGGAAGTGCACGTCCAGGATCAGCCCGGCCAGATGCATCCCCAGCGCCAGCGCTATCCAGCGCAGACCCCGCCACGCCCCCTTCTTAGGAACCGCCGCCAGGGAAGCTCGCTTCTCCCACAGGAAATACGCGATCACAAGCGGTACCCAGAACCCGTGAGAATAGTTCGAGTCCGGCACCATCCACGCTTCCACCAGCCAGACGAAGGTGGAGTAATAGAGCGCGGCAAGGACCGCCAGAATAATTCCGTACTCAAAGACCGGAGCCGCGCTGCGGTGTCCGGTTCGGTCCGGGGTGGTAGCTACACCTGAAGCCAACGGCAACCTCTTTCCGCTCAATACCTCAAAGGATACGGAGGGACGATTCCTCTCCCTCTCTCCGCCGCCGGAGCGTCATCCCCATCCTGCCACATTCGCGCCCCCGGTCCGCAAGATCATTGTCTTATCCGGATGGAACGGAACGCGGCATCCCTCCGCGACAACAAGCTTGCCGACCGTCGCCCAGATTTTCGCGCGTGCCAGCGGGTATACCTCCAATCAACAGGAAGAAGTTCCCCCGCCCCTGTGCCTCAACTGGTGGGACGGGAAACCTACAGAGAAAGAACCGTGAAGGAGCAGCTGCTGCCGGACTTCAAAGACCCGGCCCCTCAGTATGCGCCGGTACCGCGCCCCACAAGCGCCGGGATTGTGGCGGCCATGATCTTCAGATCCAGCCAGAGGGAACGCTCGGCGATATACCGCATATCCAACCGCACCCGCTCCTCGTAGCTGGTGTCACTGCGCCCGCTAACCTGCCACAGACCGGTGACGCCGGGCTTGACGCTGAACAGACGATCCTCAAAAGGCCAGTATTTCTCCACCTCCCGTTCCACGATGGGCCTCGGTCCTACGAGGGAAATGTCTCCCATCAGCACGTTGATGAACTGAGGGAGCTCGTCCAGGCTGGTCTTGCGGAGAAAAGCTCCCACGCGTGTGACGCGAGGGTCGTGCTTCAGTTTGTAGAGCTCTTCGAACTCTTTTCGCAACGCTTCGTTCCGCTTCAAAACCTCATCTGCGTTGACGCACATGGAGCGGAACTTGATCAGCCGGAAAGGACGCCGCCCCAGCCCAAGGCGCTCCTGGCGATAGAAGATGGGGCCGGGAGAGTCCACATAAATGGTGATGGCAATGATCGTGAAGACCGGCGTCAGAACCACCAGAGCGCAAAGGGACAGAACGATGTCCAACGCACGTTTGAAGAAAACATATAGAGCGTCGTTCAGCCAGTGTGCAAAGCTGACCCCCGCGGGGGCGACAACGACGAGCGCCCCCGAACCCGCACCCTGGGCAGCCAGGTGCTGCAGGAACCTCCTGCGGGACCGCCAGCGCCCAAAGACGAAGCCGAAACCACCCAGTCCTGCCAGACCAACGCCGGATAGCGCAGCAGCAGTCGGTTCAGGGGCGTGAATGGCGGGCTTTGAGAGGAAGGAATCCGCAGGAGTAGAATCGGCTCCGGCGCTGGCGGGTGCCGTTATCAGGCCCATAGCGCCGAGGACGCAAAGCAACAGAACTATGCGGTTGAACACCGGTTCGACGAACATTCCGAAAGCAATCCCGAAGGCCGTTGCGCCTCAGTCGCAGTGACGGCCACGCTCCTCCCCGGGGCGGGCCGAGCCGCGCCGGATCTTGACACTGCCCGGCTTCTCCGCGGCA
>JBBFLP010000079.1:0-1161 GCA_037478975.1 Armatimonadota bacterium | reverse complement strand
AGGCAGGCCAGAAGCAGGGCGTAGCCGATTCCCCTTCCCCGGAAGTCCTCCGCGACTCCTGTGGGCCCAAAATAACCCCGCCGGGTGCACTCATAGGCCCCGAAACCCACGATGCGGTTCTCTGCAAGGGCGATGAACGCCGTGACCGGCTGACGCGCGAACGCGACTGAGGTTTCGTCCGCCCACGCGGCAGAAAAATGGCTTTCGATGAACCCGGTCACAACCCTCTTCTCATAGGGCTGCGCCCGCCGCAGGACAATCCCCTCCCGCTCCATCCGCTCCATCGCTTCCTGAAGAGGAGGAAGCCTGTACAACCGCACCAGCATATCCGGCATTTTGCCCGGCACCTCCGGAGAATGGCTCCAGCGGAGAGGTTCGACCCCGCCGCCGCGACTTCCTTGCCCAGGAGAGGTTGCAGGTAAGCGGCACGCAAAGACAACGACGGCGGAAAGGAATGAGTTGGGCGACTCTCATCCCTCTCCGCCGGACTCGACCGGCCGACCCCAGCTGCCAGACAAGCGCGGCCGGCACCCGTATTATCGGATACTGCGAGCTATTTCCTTTCCGCGACGGGGGAGGCTGCCCGCTCCCATGTAAACAGATCCCCCTCCTCCACAGCTGGATCCTCTGTCACGATGACCGCGCGCGAACTGTCGTTGCGGACATCTTCCACCCGGACTCTGCCGACATCCCGGGACTCACGCCACACCTCCCGCCCCTCGCTGTCGCGGATTACGGTCTCACGATAGATCCTCAACTCCCTGCCGGGAGCCAGCCCTGCGAAGGCGCCCAGATCCAGAATGGCATAGCGCGTCCCGTCACGATCATAGACCGCGGACACCCGACCCACAGGCGGGAAATAGGGGGCCAGGGAAGCAACGACTTCGGTGACGGCCTTACGGGTGGCGCGCCCGATGCGGCTTTCTGCCCACTCCGTGGTCTCGAAGTTCCCGATCAAAACCAGGTCACGCAAGCGGCCACCCGCTATGCCCACAGACGAGGAGCGGTCCTCCGCCTGCACGCTGCGAGCGAGGAGGATTCGTCCCGTCGAGGCATCCACCAGCCGCACGTCCAGAGCCACGCGCGCCGTAGACTGCTTGTAGCGGGCGCCGGCCACCACCTCGGCCACTCCACCCAGAAGCGTACGGTTCTCCTTCACCC
>JBBFLP010000078.1:0-11834 GCA_037478975.1 Armatimonadota bacterium | reverse complement strand
TGGGAAGCGTGTTCACCTCAACGGCCACACAGCACGGCGGGCAGGAGACCACCATTCTCGGCTTTATCGTCACGCTGCTGCACCACGGGATGGTGGTTGTCGGGTTGCCCTATACCTTCGCCGGCCAGATGAGACTGGACGAGATCACGGGCGGGTCGCCGTACGGAGCATCCACCATCACGGGCGGCGACGGCTCCCGCATGCCCAGTGAAAACGAGCTGGCCGCAGCCCGCTTCCAAGGGGAGCACGTGGCTCGGATCGCGGCCAGACTGGTCCGGCCCTAGCCGCTTAGAAACCACACAACCGGCATCCCCGCGCAGACAGTGGCCGGCGCAAACGTTTAACCTCGTGCTGGCCGCTTTCTCCAGCCTGGGATGTTCCGGTGTGGGACTCTTGTCTGGAACTCATCCCTACGCTGGTTGAGCCGCCCGCCAGCGGCGGGCGAGTCGAAACCAAACTTCTCCAGTCTTTCGTCTCGACACCCGCGCCTTTCGGCGCGCTACTCGACGATCGTAGCGACGGGCTGGCCGGCAAGAATCAAAGGGCGCTGCTTTACAGCACGGTGATGTCCGTCCCCGTCCGCACGAGCAGACGCCGTTCCAGGATCGCATCCTGATAGCCGCAGGAGCTTATGCCGGTCACGGCGCAGAAAGACCCTGCTGCAGGAGCGCCAACCCCTGCGGGCAGGATGACCCGCACAGCGGCCCCGCTGCCGTCCTCCAGCAGGAACTGCCCGGCTGCCACTGATTTCACGCGGCCCCAGGTGCGAACCAATAGACCAGTGTTGTTGACGCCAACTCCTCCGGCTACGGCTGGCTGCAGGCCGGCTGGCCCGCCGCCGATCCCCCGCACGGAGACCCCGAGCGGCCGGGCAGGCTCTCCGGGAGCAGCGGATAGGACGCCGGCCTGATCGAGCAGCGCCTCGCCGTTCTCCACCGCCAGAACGCCGTAGAAGGTGGCCCGGTCTCCCACGGTCAGCCCGTGTGGAGCCGCAGTCCTCACCCGGATGCCGCTTGCGCGGTCCTGCGTCTGAGCATAGAACACGTTGTTCCCGAAAACGGCCGTGACGACAGCCGCAGCGTCCGTGCCCGTCACCTGTCCCTCATCCCCGAGCTTTAGAGCGCCGGGAGCCGCCGTGCGCACACGCTGGACCGTAATACCGTCGAAGTGACCGGCAACCGCCCCCTGAGCCCAGAACTGACTCACGCGAAGCGCGACGGTGAGTTTGCCGGTAGTCACCTGCACCGGCGCCGAGCGCCAGACCCAGCCTGAGGCAGAGGTCAGGTTGGCCACCAGTGTGCCCGACGGAATCCCTCCCGTATACGGCCCGTCCATCGCGATCAGCTGGATCCGTTCGTCTCCGCCGTCCGTGCCCGCGGCCACCCAGCCGCCGACGATATAAAGGCCGGGCGGAGTCTCGATGGTCTGATACAGTCCACCCACCGCGCTGGCGTAGCCCACATCCAGAGTGATACGCTTGCTTCCCTCTTTTGCCGCGGGGCTGGGCGGGAATGCTCCGCCGTTGCTGTAGACGGAGATATGTCCCGGATAGGTGACCGGGTTGCCCGCGCCCCAGGGATACACCTCCCAGAAGGTCCAGCCGGCCGACCCGTCCTCGAATCCGCCGTTCACCAGATCTCCGGCGCGCCGCTCCGTACGGAACCCTCGTCCTTCCTTCACACCGTCAGCGTATCCCGCGGCCGTGGAGCGGACACGGAACTGATAGATGGTATCAGGCTGCAGCCCGGTGAGCTTCACGGAGTGGGCAGTCTTAGGCTCGGCGTTCCCGGCCGTCAGGTCATAACGGAAGTCCAGGCTGTACTGAACGATGGAAGTAGCGGGAACATCCGTCGCCCAGGTGATCAGGGCGGAGTCCTCCGTCACCAGGGAGACTGAAGGGCCGGACACAATGCGCACGGCGGCCCCCGTTTGCGTGGTAAACGTGTGGTCTGCCGAGAAGCTGTCGCCGTCTTCCACGGCACCGGCCCGGATGCGGAAGTGATAGGTGGTCCCCGGCTCCAGACCGTGCAGCACTGCCTGATGGAACGTGGCTGCCGTCTGCTCCCTCGCCGTAATCCGCCCGTAGGTGGTATCTGTGCCGAACATCACCAGCCCCTTCGCCGGGATGTTCGTGTTGTAGCTGATGCGCACGCTGGTGGGGGAAAGATGGGTCACTTCCACCCCGGAAAAGAGCGGGCGGGACGGTTTGGGATATTCACGAAACGTATTGTAGGGCGGCTTTGCCATCAGGTTGCTGGTCATCAGACCATAGCCCGGCTCCCAGGGGAAGTCGTTCGCCGTGTGCCAGGTGGCTATCCGGACATAGTCGTATTTATCCTGCTTCAGCGTGTTGAAATAATCCTGGAGATAGGCCTGATAAACGGGATAGGCAGACGGATCCATGGAGTATCCGAACTCCGTGATCCACACCTTCACGTGCGTGTCGCCGTAGGAGTCCAGGGTCTGCCGGATGTTGTCCAGTTTCCAGGGCTGGAAGCCCCCGCCCGCCGGGTACGGATGGTCGGCCACGGCGTCGAAATGCCCCTTGCCTCCGTAGTTGTAGATGCCGGTCAGCATGGCAACGGCGTGTCCGGGCCCGCCGTCGTCTATCCCGGTGGTGGACATAAGGGCGGTGGGGTCGGCAAGCTTCAGGGAGCGGTAGGCGCGGATCATCCACGGGGTGTACAGGTCGGCGCGGCTGTAGGAGGGCGGGTTCAGCAACGCCGTGTACCAGCCGTAGCCGTTCGCCTCGTTCCAGAACTCGTAGTAGCGGGCCCGTCCGCGGAAGCGCCGGGCCAGGTCGTAAATCCACTGCTCGAAGTCGGCCGTATACTGCGCGGCGGGCGGGTAGCGCGCCTCGGGCACAGAGACGGCGGGATCCACATCGGGGGGCAAGGCCCACGTGGGAGTGCTGTTGATCAGGATGACCGGCTCGATGTTGTTGTCCAGGCACAGCTTCACCCACCGGTCCACCTCGGACCAGTCGCGCACGCCGCGCACCTTTTCGATCTGGTCCCAGTTAACTCCGATGCGCGCAGAGGCGCACCCGGCGGCGGCCATCCGGTAGAACAGGATGGGGTCCCAGACCATTCTGTCGTAACCCCACCATTCCATCGGCGTGGGGTTCATGCCGAAGATCAGGGGCCGGTCGTTCGCGGCAGGCACAGCGCTCGCGGCGAGGATGGCCGTGCAACACAGCACGGCCAGCACGCAGGCTTTCATCGCCTTCGCCATGGCGGTTCTCCTTGTGTTTCGCAGGCTTGCAGGCTAGGGGGTACATCTCCCCCTTATTCCACGATACCGCAGCCGGCCCCCGGGGTCAAGCGCGAGGACGGAGGACGTCTAAGGTCACTGCGGGCAGGCGTTTCGCGCGCCTTCGTTCCAGTACCAGACGAACCAGTCCGCCAGCACGTCGTGATCGAAGCTCCTCCAGCCGCCCCACGCGGCCTGGCATCCCTGCTGATACAGCGTCACGCCCAGCACGTAGGGATCTTTCCGCAGTTCGCAGTCGTGCCACTTCAGCCAGTCCACGTACTTGCGCCAGGTTCCCCGGGCTTTCCAGCCGCTGTGCTCCGCGTCGCCGTATTCATCCACGCCGCCTTCGGTGAGCAGCAACGGCAGATCCGCGAGGTCCGCATACTCCCCCGTGAAGCCGCGATACCAGAAGCGGTAGCGGAGGGAATAATGCTCCTCGATCTCCAGATCCTTGGTGTATTTGATGGTGTACGCGTGATACGCCAGCGCTCCTCCGGCCTTCTTTGCGGCACGAAGCGCCGGGGCGAACTGCAGGATCTTGGCCAGTCCGCCGTTCTCACCGCCGGGGTTGCCCACAGGGATGCTGCCGAGCACCGGGCGGAATCCTGCCTGCTGACAGAGCTCCACGAAGCGGATGGAGAACTTCGTAAACCACTCCGTGCTCGCCTCATCCTCCCAGGTGGGACATTCGCCGACTTCGTTGGTGCCCTCAAGATAGTCTATGAGCCGCCGGTCCTCTTCGGAGAGAGCCCCGAGCTGCTTCCAGATGTGTTCCCGCCAGTAGCGCTCGGCGGTGGCGACAGGCTCATCCTCCAGTGTGTAGCGCACAGGCGTATAGCACCGGAGCACGACAATCCCGTCCGGGTTGTAGCGCTTGTAGTCACGGGCCGCCTGGATCATATCGTGATGGGTGTCCAGGATTTTCAGCACCGGCATCCGGGCGCGGACCATTTTGCGAGTACCTTCGGTGTAGGCTCCGATGAGGTGCATTCCCAGTTTGCTATGAAAAGGCTCGCGCGTGGCGGAGTCTCCGGACCGGGACGCCGCTGCCGGGGCGGACGTGCAAACGCAGGCGAGAAGGAAGGCGATCAGAACTTTGAGCATGACCAGTGTCTCCCCTTATCGAGTCTGACCCACCCTGCCTCCGCCGGGCTTTCTTGACAGGAGTCTCCGGCGGCATATGTTTGGGCATTATGGCCCTGCCCGCGCGCCCCTGTCCATCCGGGTTTCGTGCGGACCTGGCAGCGATCCTGCCCTGATGGCCGCAGGAATCGCTCCTGCGCCCTGCAGAAAGGAGCAGTATGAAACGGCATCTTCTCGCATTCATAGGGATGCTGACGATTGTGCCCGCGAGCAGCGCGGCTGATGGCCGGCCGGCCCCCGGCGCCGGAGGAGGCGCTGCTACGCGGCCCGTTCTGGTCTTCTCGGTGGATCAGGGCTTCGGGAACGGCATCGTGGTTCACGATGACCAGGTGGCGCTGACGCGCATTGTCCGCGCTCTTGAGCCGCTGCGGCAACGCTTCGACGTCCGGGTAATCGTCAATCCGATGGTACGTGACAGGGCGAGGCTGCTGCGGACGCTGGATACCCTGGCCGCGCGAGGGATGCCGTTCACGCTGGAGGCGTGGTCATCCGATGCCCAGACGCTGGCTAGCTGTTCGGAACAGAACAACCCGTTCGATCCCCACCACGGGTTGACCGTGTCAACGGAGGGGTTAGGAGCGCTGAAGAGGCGCTACGGCCGGATGTTCGCCGGGATCCGTTTTGCGGAGGTGTTCGCTCAGGACTTCACCGTAAGGGCGGTGCGCACCACTAACCCGGAGTGGGGGCTCCCCTGCTGGAAACTGCCCGCGGATTCCTTCTTCCGCCCGGACATCGCACGCAGGCTCCTTGGCTTCGCCTGCGCGAACGGACTTCACGTCCAGTGGTCGGACTGGCACTGGTACACGTTCCATACCTGGGATGAGACCCAGCGCGGGCACGAGGAAGAGCTGCGCGCCCTGCTCCGGGAGTTCCCGGGGCTGGTCACGGTGACCTATGCCAACAATGAGCCGCAGGAAGAATCGGCGCCTCGCAGGGATCACTGGGAGAAGGCCGTCAAAGGCTTTGTAAACGACGGGGCGGCCGGGTTCGGCCTGAGCTGCCAGAGCTGGCTCAGGCTGGTTGAGACCGATACGGATCCGGAGGAACTTGCGGGATGGGCGGTGGAGGCTCTGAAGCGGGGGGCCTCGCTGGTTCAGTTCGAGCCGGTGTGGTATTTCTTCCACCTGCCCCGCGGGACGTTCGGAGTGGAGCGCTACACGCACCTTCCGGAGTGGGCGGCCCGGGGCCGGCCACGGGAGAGCTTCCGGGTTCTGGAGCGGGCGCTTCTGGATTGGGCGGACGGCAGAGTGCGGGAAGGGGCAAAGCGGTGATGCAGCGGACCGGCGGAGTCATCCTCCGGAAGGACGGGTCGCTGGACCGGGTGGGACTGCCTTCGGGCGGGCTCCTGACAGGCGAGATGCGGCCGCACATCGTGCTGGCGTGGGAAGACGGCACGGAGATGGACTCCCGGAGCCTGCGCTGGACCGCGCGCGATGAGGGCAGAGAGTTCTGCGGCGAGGCGCCGGGCAGAGTCGAGTTTAGAATCCTCATCGAGGACGACCCCTTTGGTCCTCTGCTGCTCTGGAAGCCCGCCGTCCGCAACCTCGGCTGTTCCCGGCTGGATCGTGTGGACATCACCCTGGCAGCCTTCGCAGATGTGCCGGACGACTGGTTGTGTACGCTGCCCTTCGCCGGGGGATGGGCCGTACGTGTGAGCGATCTCGCGCCTGAGTCCACCGTCAGCCTGCGCTACCCCGTGCAGGGCAGCTTGCAGTGGATCGAACTGTGCGGGGAAGACGAGGGGTTCACGTTCCAGACCCGGGATCCGGTCCCCTGGCTGAAGGACTTTGTCATCCGGAGGACACAGAATGGGCTCCGCCTGACAATGACGCATCGCCATCTGCAACTTGCGGAGGGCGAAACGCTCAAACTTCCGGGACTGGCTGTGGGATCTCACGGGGGAGACTGGCAGGAGGGCGCCGCCATCTACTCCCGCTGGCTGCAAAGCGTGATGCCGGATCCGGCGGAGGCTCCGGAGTGGCTGGCGCGCGCGGGAGGCTGGGCGTGGATCTCAGGAAAGGGACAATACGCACCGCAGCCGGACAACCGCTTCAGCGACCTTCCGGAGCGTTCGGACGAGTATGCCAGATGCGGCGTGGAATGCCTTCACCTGGCGGCCTGGTTCGAGCACGGGCACGACACGCGGTATCCGGACTATGTCGCGGGGGATTGCATGGGCGGGGAGCAGGCTCTGGCCCGGGCCGTGGAGGACATCCACGGGGCCGGCCGCCGTCTGGCCCTTTACACCAACGCCCGTCTGCTGGATCCTCTATCCGCAACCGCCGGGCAGCACCCTGAGTGGCCGCGCTGGGCCGTGCGCGCTCCGGCAGGGAAGACCGTGCAGGGCAGCATCGCGGATGAGCTGGCGGGCGTCACCACGGACGTGGAGCTTCCGGAGTGGGATCCCGGCGACCGGCTGCTAAAGGAGATCTACGGAAAAGTGATCTTCGCCGTGATGTGCCCGGGCTCACCGGAGTGGCGCGATACCTTCGCGGGGCGCATCGAGCGGGCGGCGGACGCGTATCGCCCCGACGGATTCTACCTGGATCAGGTTCTGGGAGCGGTAGCCCCACCCTGCTTCGCGGATGAGCACGAGCATCAGAAACCGTATGAGGCGTGGGCGCGGTATCTGGACCTGGTCGCGGAGGTTCGCCGCAGGGTGAAGAGCATCCTGCCGCACGCGTATCTGGCGACGGAGGGGATATCGGACATTCTCTCACGGCACTTCGATGCGGTGCAGTCCCATAACGACTGGCGTGGTCCGTGTCCGGAGGGCAGCTTTCCCCTGCCCGAGATGACCCGCCACGCGATCCCCTGGCTTCTGCAGGCGAACGGCGCGGTCTATGCGGATCGGATGGACTTGCTGGCCCTGGCTCACGCCTGCGCCGGCGTCCTGGACCTGGCCTGCTTCTCCCGGGTGCCGGAGGGGGAGTTTGCCCGGGCGGTGCGCTTCGCGCTGGATGTGCGCCACCGCTTCGGGGCCCGTATGCTTCGGGCGCGGCCGGTCAAAATGCATGTGGCAGGATTCCCCCGGCAGCGGGCAATGGCGCTGGAGGGGGATGGGCTTTTCCTCTGCTGCGCCACTCTGGAGGGAGAGCCTCAGGACTACCACCTCTGGCTAGATATGGCCCCCGGCCGCCTTGCGGCCGGCCTGCGATGGGAGAGCCCGGACGGGGACGGGGCGGTGACGGCCACGCCCGAGGGGAGCGGCATCAGGCTGCGCATCCCGGCGTCGGAGCTGGGTTTTGTATATGCCGATCTGCGGCCCGTCCCGGGGGCCGGCAGCAAAGGAGCGCAAAAGTGAACATTCTGGAGATCTTCAAGGACCCGCCGCGCCGGTACGGGCCCGTACCGTTCTGGTTCCTGAACGAAAAGCTGGATGCGCAGCGGCTGAAATGGCAGGTCCGGCAGATGGAGTCGCAGCACGTCTTCGGAGCGGTGATGCACGCGCGTCCGGGACTGGTGACGCCCTACCTCTCAGATGAGTGGTTCGCCGCCATTGCGGCCATTCTGGAGCAGGCCCGGGAATGCAGGATGGAGATGTGGATCTACGACGAGTATCCATGGGCCAGCGGAATGGCCGAATACCGCGTCCCGAAACTGCACCCGGACTTCCGCATCCGGGCGCTGGACCGTGTGGAACGGACGGTGCAGGGTCCGCAGAGCATCGAATGGGATGTCCGGGAAATGCTCCCCGCGGACTGCGCCGGCCTGGTGGGCGCTGTGCTGACCCCGGTGATGGACGGCCGTCTGATGGGTCCGGGCGAGGATGTGTCTACCCGGCTGGGGGATGCTACCCTGAAGCTTGACGTCCCTGAGGGTTGCTGGCATCTGTCAGTGTTCTTCGAGCGCCTATCCTGGAACCCTTACGGGGATGGCTTCGGGCGCGGGGCGGTGACGGATCTGATGCATCCGCAGGCTGTGGAGGAGTTCATCCGCCTGACACACGAAGAATACCGCCGCCGCTTCCCGGAGCATCTGGGGAGCACCATCACCGCCACATTCACCGATGAGCCTCCCGCCGACACTCCGGGATGGTCGCGTGTGTTCCGTCACGAGTTCCACCGGCGGAAGGGCTACGACATCCTTCCCTTTTTGCCCCTGCTGTGGCACGACGGCGGTCCCCTGGCCGGAAAGGTGCGGCTGGACTATGACGACGTGAAGGGACAGCTCTACGAGGAGTCCTTCTTCGGAGCGCTGGAACGCTGGTCCGAGGGGGCGGGCATCGCGTCCACCGGACACCTGCTGCTGGAGGAAACGCTGCCGCTGCATCAGCGCTTCATGGGCGACTACTTCCGCGCGATGCGCCGCCTGCATTATCCCGGCATAGACTATATCTTTCCGGGAACTATCCCTGCGGTGGTTCCCAAGATGGCGGCCTCCGTGGCCAACCTGTACGGCCGCGAGCGGGTGATGAGCGAGTGTTTCGCGCTGACCGGCTGGAACTTCACCTTCGAGCACATGAAGTGGATGACGGACTGGCAGCTGGTGAACGGGGTGAACCTGCTGGTGCCGCACGCGTTCTTCTACTCCATCACGGAGGAGGAGCCCATCCCGGTCATCCCGGATGATCTGGGCTTCCGCTGGTACGACTGCCCGCCGTCCATGTTCTACCAGCAGCCCTACTGGGATTATTATGCCGAGTACGCCGACTATCTGCGCCGGTGCTGCTGGCTGCTGTGCCAGGGCGAACACGAGAACGATGGTCTGGGCATCTACTACCCCATTGAGACGGTGCAGGCGGAGATAAAACCCACCAAAGAGCACACGAACAGCCACGCCTTCGAGATCCCGGGCACGTGGATGACGGCGGACTATCTGTGGGAGGGCTCTTCGCCGGAGCGGACGGATGCCCACTTCCGCGCGGCGGCGAACGGCCTGCGCGCGGCGGGGCTGGACTTCGATGTTGTAGACGACGACTCGCTCCGCGACGCGCGCGTGGAGGACGGGCATCTGGTTATGCGAGGGTGCCGGCGGATCAGGGGCATCGTTCTGCCGCGCACCCGATGGATCTCCGCCGATGTCTACCGCCGCATCCTGGACCTCTGGCGGGATGGAGGTCTGGTCATCGCCACCGGCAGCCTGCCGTCGCGGGCCGTGGAGGGTCCCGAGCACGACCGGGAGGTGCAGGAGATCAGCCGGACCATCTTCGGAATAGCTCCGGAGAGGCTGGAACGGGCGCTGGAGACGGGTGAGAGTCCCTCCGTCCCGCCCACGCTTTCCGCTCTCTGGTTCGATCGCCCGGGGAAGGCGCTGGCGGAAGCGCTGCGCAGCGCGGGGTTCGGAGCATTCTCCAGCGACTGCCCGGACCTGTTCTGCCAGCACCGGCGTGTCGGGGATGTGGATGTCTACTTCCTGTTCCATTTCAGCCCCGAGGCGCACAGGAACGTGACGGTGGAGCTACGGGGACGCGGACCGGCGCTCTGGCTGGATCCTGCGACCGGCGAGACCGTCTGTCTGCCGGCGGAGGGGACGGAGGGTGGGGTGCGGCTAAGGCGCGGCTTCGACCCTTATGAATCCTGCTTTATCGTGCTGGATCCCCGCTTCGAGGACCGTGGGATCTGCGTGCGAGAGCGCGCGCAGGATCTTGAGCTGACTCCCGCCCTGCAGATCAATGGCCCCTGGCGCGTAACGCTGGACTTCGGAGACCGTTCGGAGATGCGTGCGAGAGACCTCCCCCGGTACCCTGAGCCAGACTCTCTGGAGCCGGAGCGCTCGTGGGACGCGCTGGCCCCGTGGGAAGAACAGGGGCTGGAGGAGTTCTCGGGGGCGGCCGTCTACGAGACCACCTTCACTTGGGACGGGGAGATCCCGGACGATGCCTGGCTGGATCTGGGCGAAGTGGGAATCGCGGCCGAGGTGTGGGTGAACGGTCAGCGGCTGGGCGTGCGGCTGTGGCGGCCCTACCGGTTCGCCGCGGACTCATCTCTGCGTCGCGGAGAGAACCGCCTGAAGGTCCGTGTGGCGAACACTCTGGCCAACTCCATCCAGGCGACTTACGGAAGCGGCCGCGTGCCGACGAGCGCAGATGATGAGAAGGTGCAGCGCTATGCACGGTGTGAGCCCGGAACTTTGCGTTCCGGGCTCATCGGACCGGTGCGTGTGCTGGTGGCAGGTGATCAGACCGCGGACAACGGCTGATCCGCCGTGGCTGCCGCCTGCAGCTGATACTCCGGCGTCCACTCAACCACGGTGAGCGGCAGGTCTTTCCAGTAATACTGGAAGCGGTCCGACTTCCAGCCGGTGTAGACCTGCTCCCATCCGATCTGCATATGGTGGGGTTGCAGCGCCTGATCGCACACCGGCTCCGCCGCGGACTGATAGCGGAAGTCCACCGAGAGCCGCAGACGGTCGGGAGAGTCGTTCGGCAACGCTTTGTGCACAGTGTGGCTGTGGAAGAAGAGTACGTCGCCGGACTGAAGAGCCGAAGCGCGCCACTCCTGCGGAAAGCCCGACGTGTCTATGCCAAGCCCCCCTGCTCCGTATGCGGAGCGGGTGGGATAGATGCCGTTGCGGTGTGTGCCAGGGAGGATGGCCAGCACCCCGAGTTCCCGGGGACAGTCCCCCAGGGGGATCCAGGCCGTCCAGGTATCGGGCGTCCCCTGAATATGCACATAGTCCTGGTGGGCCGCAGTGGTATGAAGCTGAGCGTTGGGGAACATAATGCGCGCTATGTTGCGCGGATGAACCAGCGTGTTCCCCCCGAAGAGCGCATCAGCCACGCGCAGAAGCGAGGGGTGATGAGCAAGGGCGTGGAAGTCTTCCAGGCAGATCAGGCGGTTGTAGAGCGCCATATACTCCGGCTGACCTTCCAGCCACACCACCCCCGGCCGGGCGATGCCCTCCATCGGGTCCGTGTTCTCCTTCAGCCAGCCATGCTCCTCGCAGAGCGCGAGGATCTGTCTGCGCACGTTGGCCAGGCTTTCCGGATCCACCAGGGAACGGAAGAAGAGATATCCGTCCTCCGATGCGCGCTCGCGCAAAGCGGAAGCGTCGTTCAAAAGATCCTTGGAATCGGTCAGTTCGATCATGTTCACCATCCCGAAATTGCCGCGCACGTTTGCGACAAGGTTGCAGCTATTATACCACGTCCGCCCCAATGTTAAGTCCCCTGATAACAGGAGTCTTGCGATAACGGTCGAAAGAGAAGGAGAACAGCGTGCAACGGATCCCACTGAAAGGAGATCGCTCGCAGGGATGAAGAACCAGCTGCGATGCTTGCCGCTTCTGATTGCGGCTATGTTTGTGGTGCTCACGGTGGCGATGCCCGCTTCGGCCCAGAGGCCGGACGAGCCGCTGCCGCCGCCGGACTTCTCGAACGTGCGCTACGGCGCGCATGAGCGCAACGTCCTCGACCTCTGGAAAGCCCCTGGCAATGGAGCGGCTCCGCTGGTGGTATTCATTCACGGTGGAGGGTTCGTGGGAGGCGATAAGTC
>JBBFLP010000077.1:0-11903 GCA_037478975.1 Armatimonadota bacterium | reverse complement strand
GCGCGGCTCCGCACGTAGAGGTCTCATCTCAACTGTTATACCCCCGGGGATGGTCGCGGTGCCACCGCCACGCTGTCTCCACAATGGTCTCCAGCGTGTTCAGCTGCGGTCTCCAGCCAAGCTCACGGATGGCTTTCTCGCTGCTGCCCACCAGACGGGCCGGGTCTCCGGGGCGTCGCGGTCCCATCTTCCAGGGCACCTTCAGCCCGGTGACGGACTCCACCGTCCGGATGACCTCTAGCACCGAATAACCGTTCCCGTTGCCCAGGTTGTAGGCTTCGGAGGAGCCGCCCGCTTCCAGCCGCTCGATGGCCAGCAGATGAGCGTCGGCCAGGTCCGACACGTGGATGTAGTCGCGGATGCAGGTGCCGTCCGGAGTGTCGTAGTCGTCGCCGAAGACTGTCAGCCCCGGCCGGTGGCCCGCCGCCGCTCCGATGGCCAGCGGGATGAGATGGTGCTCCGGGTCATGGTCTTCCCCGATATCCCCGGAAGGATGCGCTCCCGCGGCGTTGAAGTAGCGCAGGCTTACGGACTTCAGGCCGTATGCCCTGTCATACCACTTCAACACTTTCTCGAAGAACAGTTTGCTCTCGCCGTACGGGTTGGTGGGGTTTTTGGGATGCTCTTCGTCCAGAGGGAGCCGCTCCGGCTCACCGAAGATGGCGCAGGTGGACGAGAACACCAGGCGTTTCACTCCGGCTTCCAGCATACAGTCCAGCAAGTTCAGACCGGCCCGCACATTGTTGTCGAAATACTTCTGCGGATTGGCGACGGATTCACCCACCGCGGCGAAGGCGGCAAAGTGCATCACACCGTCAATGGGGTAATCGCGGAACACCCCCCTCAGGGCCTCGCGGTCCATCAGATCCGCGATGACGCAGGGCACGCCCGGGGCGGCCTCCCGGTGCCCGTAAACTAGATTGTCCAGCAACACCATGTCGCGCCCGGCTTCCTGCAGGCGACGCACGGCGTGGCTTCCAACGTATCCCAGTCCGCCCGTGATCAGCAGCAATGCTCTCTCACCTTCCGAGGTTTTGCCACGCATTATCCGCGGCATCGGGAACAGCCCGTGCGTGCGTGGCCGTCATAATATTGGGCATCCCACGGGGGATGCCTTCACTTGTCCACGCCAAATTATCACGGATTTGCTGTCAACGCTTTGGCTGAATACCCGGAGACGTGGAAAAGATAGTGTAGAATAGGTGGTCCAGGCGCCTGCGTTGCGGTGATTCCCGCCTGCCGCTCCTTCCAGGTCCGGGACGTCGCAGCGCCGGGAGGCGAGGGATCCGCCTGCAGCACTGATAATCCATAAATGAAGAAAGAGGACCCCGGCCGAGCCAATGGAGCCCGCTGAACTCTTCCGAAGATACGATCACAATCCGCTCTTCACGTTCCGTCAGATGCCCTACCCGTGTCACTCCGTTTTCAATACGGGGGCGACGCTGCTGCCGAACGGCGAGACGTTGCTGCTCCTTCGAGTGGAAGACCTGGAGGGGCGCTCGCACCTGACCGTCGCACGCAGCGAGGATGGAGTTACGGACTGGCGCATCGAGGACAGGCCTCTTCTGCACCCGGATGATGGAGATCCCTATGAGGCGTATGGTTGCGAGGATGCCCGGATCACCCGTCTGGAGGAGGAGGATGCCTGGGTCATCGCTTACACGGCCTACTCGCCTTACGGCGCGGGTGTGGCGCTCGCCAAGACGCGCGACTGGAAGAGCGTCGAGCGCCTGGGGCTGATGCTTGCGCCCAACAACAAGGATGCGGCTGTCTTCCCGCGCAAGATCCGCGGCAAGTACTGGATGCTTCACCGCCCTGTGGCCGGGTCCTTGGAGCACATCTGGCTGACGGATTCGCCCGACCTGCGGCACTGGGGTTCGCCATACTGCATCATCAAGGAGCGGGGCGGCCCCTTCTGGGACGGACGAAAGGTGGGGGCTAATACTCCGCCGATCGAGACGCCCGAGGGATGGCTCATCCTCTACCACGGGGTGAAGCAGATGCCCGGTGGGCCCACATACCGGATGGGGGCCGCGCTGCTGGATCTGGAGGATCCCCGGCGGCTCATCTCGCGCCTGCCGCACTGGATCCTGGCTCCGCACGAGTGGTACGAGGTGACGGGGGACGTGCCGAACGTGGTATTCGCCTGCGGGGCCGTGGAGCGGGGCGACGAGATCCATCTGTATTACGGCGCAGCGGATACCTACATCTGCCTGGCCTACGCCAAGACGGCGGATCTGCTGGATGCGCTGCTCGCGCATAAGGTCAACTCGCGCATACCCGCCGGCGTTAGCTATTAAGAGATCAGCCGCAGCCGGGCGCAGTACGTAAGTCCTATGGTTGCGCCCGGTTGCGATCCGTATAATGCGCTGTGAGGGAGGGGGCGCGATGCGCCCCCCGCCCCTGCTGAATGCTGATCAGGAGAAGCGCTGATGAAGATTTCCGTCGTTGCAGAACTGTGCGCCGGGGAGGGCATCTGCGAGCAGGACGCCCCGGAGCTTTTTGAGATCGTGGACGGCGTGGCTGTCGCCAAGATGGAAGAGGTTCCGGAGCACCTGCAGGAGGCTGCGCGCAACGCGTGCGCCAACTGCCCGACCGAAGCGATCAAGATCGAGGAGTAAGCTCTTCGCAAGCTTTTCTTCTGTTCTTCTGATTCTCTCCTTTCCCGGCCCGGACCGGCCCAGCGCCGCCGGGCCTCATTCTTTGTGTCCTCAAGAGAAAGCAGGATAATGGGTTCTCCGAACGAGTGGCAGCGCTTCTTTGATGTTCATGCGCCACACTATATGGACAACGTGTTTGTGCACGGGACCGAGCGGGAAGTCTCGTTTCTTGTAGAAGAGCTAGCTCTGCAGCCGGGCCAGAGCATTCTGGATGTGGGATGCGGGACCGGCCGCCACTGTGTGGCTCTGGCCAGGCGAGGTTTCCACGTGACAGGTGTTGATCTTTCTGCGGGAATGCTTCAGCAGGCTCGTGCTGCCGCTCTGGCAGCCGGAGTCAGTGTGGAGTTGCTGCAGGCCGACGCGTGCACTCTGCCCTTTGAGAACGACTTCGACGCGGCTATGTGTGTCTGCGAGGGCTCCCTTTGCCTCCTGGGGAGCCAGGATGACCCGGATGAGCACGACATCCGTATCTTCCGCGGGGTCCACCGTGGGCTCAGAGATGGGGGCCTGTTCCTGATGACAGTGCTGAACGGGCTTCGGCTGGCTCGCAAGTGCGCCCCGGAGGATATCGAGAGGGGGCGCATAGACCTTGGGCACATGACAGAGCGAATCGAGGTGGAGGCTGCACCCGGCAGTGAAGTGCGCATCAACGAGAGGCAGCGCTACTACGTTCCTCCTGAGTTGCGGCTGCTTCTTCGCTGCTGTGGCTTCGACGTTATCTCTGTGTACGGGGGAACGGCCGGCAACTGGGGCCGGAGACCCGTAGACCCCGACGAGTTCGAGATAATGGCTGTTGCCCGCAAGTGTGCCTGAAGGGACTCGATAGCGACTTGGCCCGGCGCTGTCACGATTGCTGATATAATCCGGTTGTATCCGGCCGCCGGCAGAGGTTCGGCGCGCCTGGTATAAGACTGGAGGGCGGCAGGCGTGGCCGAAGAGCGCACGGACGGGATGCAGGCGCACTGGGAGCGGTTCGCGGACGATGACCCGATGTGGTACATCGCCACGTGGAACCGCGACTGGACGGTGGAGGACTTCTTCGCCTCGGGGAAGGCCATGGTGGACCGCATGATGGCCTGGGCCGAGCCGCTGCTCCCCGGCCGGGACCGGATGCTGGAGATCGGCTGCGGACTGGGTCGCACCAGCGTGCACTTTGCGGACCGTTTCGCCCGTGTGGACGCCATAGACATCTCCGAGAAGATGATTCGCCAGGCCCGCAGCCTGAACACGCGTGATAACCTCTACTTCGCCCCCGCCAGCGGCAGAGACCTCTCGGAGTTCGAAGACTCTGTGTTTGATATGGTCTACTCCTTCATGGTCTTCCAGCACATTCCCGACGCCGCGGTTATCGAGACCTACCTTTCGGAGGTATGCCGCATTCTGAGACCGGGTGGAGTCGCCACCCTGCAATTCGACACCCGCCCGCAGAATCCGCTGGTTGAGCTCTACAAGCGTCTGCCCGATCCCCTGTTGCCCCGCAACCACAGACGATTCATCCGCCGCTACCGCAGACGTCCGGAGTGGGTGAGGGCTGCCTTCGAGCGGCATGGGCTGAACGTGCGGGACGAAGCCGGAGCGGGTACGGAGGAGCATTTCATCCTGGCTCAGAAGCCGGCCGTCTGACTTTCGCCGCCCATCTGCACCCGCCCTGTTGCGAAGAGTGCGCAGAGAGGGTAAATCATGAACTGAGAACGACACGGCAGGCCCGCGCCGCCGGTCGTTTGCTCCGCAGGGGTGAGTCGAGAACCCCACGGAGCTTTCTTCGTTCCCGCGGGGGGAGCCGGCGAAGGCCGGCTGAGAGGCCCGGAGTATCGGGCGACCCCAGGAACCTGATCCGGGTAATGCCGGCGTAGGAACAGCGGAAAAGCGCGGACTTTCCCCGAACGTCTGTTTCTGGACTCGCGTCTGTCAGCGCCGCTGTACGCAGGACCCGGCCGGCGGCGCCGTCAGTCTCCCGGCCCGTTTCCTGGCCGCCGGGAGGGGGCCTTCCATTCCTTGATGGAGGCGCCTGACAATGGCAACAGACAGACGGACGCGTGGCTTCACGCTCATCGAACTCCTGGTGGTGATCGCCATCATTGCGATCCTTGCCGCCATTCTTTTCCCCGTGTTCACCCAGGCCAGGCAGAGGGCGCTGGAGACTCAGTGCCTCTCCTCGGCCAAGCAGATCGGGACGGCCATCCGCATGTATGTGGACGACCACGGCGGAGTCTGGCCGCCGCTGACCGGCTTCAACGAGAACCCGCCGGCCGGAAGGCCGGGGCATATCGGTCCGGAGGTGACTCTGGCTCCTTATGCGAAAAGCAAGGAGCTCTTCCGCTGCCCGGCCGACGTCGGCGGGCCGTTCAGCGCACCTCTCACCTACTGGGAGAAGTATGGCCAGAGCTTCAGCCTGAGCTCCAACTGCTTCTCCTGGCTCCCGGGGCTTTCCATCGTCAACGATCAGGATGTCACGGACCCGGGTGGCTGGTTCCGCTTCCCGGTGCGTGTGGTGCGGGACTCGATGTACGAGTACCCCAGCCAGACGCGCATCATCCGCGAGATAATGCTGCCCTGGTTCGGACGGGCGGATGATCTGTATGGCCAGAAGCAATTCTTCCGACGGTGGCACGCCCGCGGGGGGACCATCGTCTTCGCCGATGGCCACGCCCGGTTTCTGACCAGCGAGCAGGACTACCTTGAGACTTATTACTCGCCCGATGGCAAGAAGACGCGTGACAACCCGGCGGGAAGCTGGTAAGGAGGGGATCTCTGTGGAGAACGCTGCAACAAACAAATCTGGCCGTCAGTCGTCCCTGTGGTTCGGCTGGACCGCCCGGGACTGGGCGGTGGTCTTGATATGCGGTGTGGTTTTCGGGTTCATCTACCGCCTGTGGGACGACCTCTACACTGTGATGCTGGTGGAGTGGGGGTGGAATCTCGCCCCCACCAGCCTGATCAACGGCATGTGGTTCATGGGCGGGTTTGTTCCGGCGGCCATCACCCGCAAGCCGGGTGCCTGTCTGTTTGGCGAGTCGCTCGCAGCCCTGGTGGAGGTCACTGTCGGCCCCTACACCATTGACGTGGGGGATTTCGGTCCGGAGATCTACCGGACGGTCTATATCGCTGGCCAGGGCTACCCGGTCTTCAACATGGTGCTGTATGTCGGCATTTTGGAGGGGCTGGCTCCGGAGTATGTCCTGGGCTGGTTTGGCTATCGCCGCTGGGACTGGACAGCGTGGGTGCTGGCCGGGGCGGCTGGCGGGCTCATCGAGTTCTGCACCGGCATCTGGATGACGCACTACTACGTCTTCGAGAGCACGTGGACGTTCTGGGGGCTGCTGCTCACTTCGCTGATCGGTGTCGGGGTCATCGGCGGTTCCGTGGCGTGGCTGGTCGGCCGCGTCGTCTGGCGTGGGAAAGAGGAGCGGATATGAGCGAACAGGCGCAGAATCAGGAACTCACGCGATACGGCCTGCCCCGCTGGCGGGTCTCCGATGTGCTCTGGGTGGCGGCGATCGGGATCATCGGAGGGTTGCTCTACCGCTTCGTGTTCCCCGCAGTCAGCGCAGCATGCGGGGCAGGGGAGACGCAGCCCTGGTCCAGCCTGACAAACGGCGTTTGGATGCTCGCGGGCTTCATCGCCCTGGGGATCACACGCCGGCCCGGATCTATGATCATCGCCGAATCACTGGCCGCACTCCTTTCCGTGCTTCTGTCCGGTCAAACCCACGCGGAGATCGAACTCGCCGGCAAAACCCGCATGGTGCTGCATCCACTCGTGTTCACGGGGCTGCTGCAGGGTATGGGCGGCGAGACCATCTTCTGTCTCCTCCGCTATGCGGACTGGCGTTTTGGAGTATGGCTGATATCCGCCGCGGGATGCGCCTGGTTCAGCTACATCAGCGGCATCTACGTGACCAAGTGCTACGTGCTGTTTCCGGCGACGGTGCAGGCGGGCATCTTTCTCGGCACGTTCCTGAGCACCGCGATCCTGTGCGCTCTTCCCGCCTGGTGGCTGGGACGCTGGCTGTTTGAAAGGAGCCAGCCTTGATTGGAGATCCCCGGAGAAGCATTCAATGAGGGCTTCTCCCGGTCTGTGGTCGCCTGGGAAAGAGTAGAGACAATCGCGCCCGGCCCCGCTCCTGACATTTCAGGGCGCGGGCCGGGCGCTGCGCCTGTAAACAAAGCCTCTCAGCTGGGGGCTGAACCCTCATACTCGGCGTCCCAGATAGTCAGGGACGCATCGAAAAGCCGCACCCGGTGTGGTTTCGACTTCAGCCGGTAGCCGCCGGGCAGGCAATCCGGCGGAGAGCTGCCCCGGATATCGTCCAGAATCTCATCCACCGCACTCTTCAGCGGACCATTGAGATAACGGACGTAGATCTTCTCAACCTGTTTGTCAACCATTCCCGCACTCGCTTCGACCCGCCCGCACGCCGGAGGGCAGACCTCACTGGCAACCCGTCACCAGCCGACGGGGGACTCCGCCCCCGCCGGCCCCGCTCATCCGGCAGAGCGGGCGCACACTGACTGTTCTCATCTCCCGGGCGCTTTCACTTCGAAGGAAAGCGCCTTCTCCCCGGAAACAGATAATAGCACAGATGCGGCAGCCGTTGAAAGGGCCCTCGACATCCTTTCCGGATGGCCGTGGAATCGAGCAGGAAAGATTTTCAGTGACAGAAGGCGTATCTGCAGATTCCGAGGCATTTTCAGGAGTTGACCGGAATCTGACGGCGATTTGAGATGGGGGAGCATCGTGCCGTAATGCTCCAGGAGCACAATCGGGACAGGTAGCACTCCTGAGCGAACCTGGCACCCCGACTCCGGGGCCGCCTCCCCCGGCGGCCCCTTTTTCTTTTGTCCTAAGAGTAACTGAAGCGAAGTTTGCCTCGCTTACGCCGCCGCGGGACGGACGTCGGCGAGTGGTTCGGTGGCGAAAGCGTCCAGGTCAAGACCGTCATCCATCCCGCGCTCCAGCCGCCAGTGGCCCGCTGCGGCCACCATCGCGGCGTTGTCCGTGCACAGACGGGGAGGGGGGATGGCCAGCCGGAGTCCGCGCCTGTCGCAGGCATCGCGCATCTTCTGCTTCAACAGACTGTTCGCTGCGACCCCGCCTCCCACAGCCACCCATTCCACGCCGCACCCCTCCGCCGCGCGCACGGTGTTCGCCACCAGGACGTCCACGATGGCCTCCTGCAGCCCTGCCGCCACGTCCGCCAGACTCACGTCTTCCGGCCGGGAATCCAGATAGCGCAGGACAGCCGTCTTCAGACCGCTGAAGCTGAAATCCAATCCGTCGCCCACCCGTGCCCGCGGGAAACGGGCTTTGCTTGCGTCTCCTTCGCGGGCCAGACGGTCCACGGCCGGGCCGCCCGGCCAGCCCAGACCGAGCGCCCGAGCGCTCTTGTCGAAGCATTCCCCCGCCGCATCATCTGCGGTTCTGGCTAGGAGGGTGTAGTCTCCCGGAGCGCGCGCAAGCGCCAGATCGGTATGTCCTCCCGACACGATCAGCGAAACGAACGGGAACTGCAGATCCGGCTCGGCCAGGAAGTTCGCCCAGATGTGGGATTCCAGATGGTGCACGCCCACGATCGGCACTTCCAGGGTCAGGGCCATCGCCTTGGCTGCGCTGACCCCCGTGATCAGCGCTCCGATCAGCCCGGGACGGTTGGTCACGGCGATACCCTCGATATCTTTCAGGGAGACCTCCGCCCTTTCCAGGGCTTCACGGATGGTGGGCTGTAGGGACTCCACATGTTTGCGGCAGGCGATCTCCGGCACCACCCCTCCGAACTTCTGATGTAGATGATCCTGCGAGGCGATGACGTTCGAGAGGATCTCCCTGCCATCCCGCACCACTGCCGCGCACGTGTCGTCGCAGCTCGTCTCTATGCCCAGCACCAGCATTGCTTCTATCCGGCTTCCAGCGCCTGAAGGCGAGCCTTGTTCGCGTTGAACAGAGAGGTGAACTCAGGGCTCCAGAGGTCGTCCACCCACATGATCAGGGCGTCTTCCCCGTTGTCTGAGTAGTAGCCCCTGCGGATGGCGGCCTCCCGGAATCCGTATTTCTTATAGAGGGAAATGGCTACGCGGTTCGATTTCCGCACCTCCAGCGTCACCCGCTGCGCCTCCCGCTCACGGCTGGCGTCCAGCGCCCGCACCAGAAGACGCTCTCCCACGCGTTTGCCCCGCATATCCGCCGCCACCCCGATGGTGGTGATGTGGACCTCGTCCAGAATGAGCCACATCCCCACGTAGCCCACCAGCCGCCCGGACGACCACGCCACATAGTATTCCGCGCAGGGATTATTGAGCTCTGTGCGGTAGGCGTTTTCACTCCAGGGCGCGCTGAAGCACTGCAGCTCCACCTGCATGACCGCAGGCACGTCTTCCTGGCGCATTCGTGTGATGAAGATCGTGGGGATCGCTGAGACTTCCGTAGCCAACTTGCGCTCTGCCTTCCCGTCCCGGGACGTTTATGGCGCCTGATCCGGCCAACGGTCCCGTAACGAAAGTGTATCACACAGGATTCACAGGGTTCAACGAGCCGTCGCGCGCTGTTTCCTGTCATCTGGTAGGATGGATTTCAGACCTGGAGTGTTCCCGGGCGGGGACGGGGAGAGGCGGATCTGCCGTAGGCAGATCCGCGGGGGTCTGGTGGGGAGAACGGGACTGCGCCCGCTCTCCCCGGATGCTCCTGTCAGGGCGCTGGCTGAAGGGACTGGATATCCGCAGGGGAGCTGACCCGCAGCAGCCTCTGGAGAGTGCCTCCGATCCGGATCACCGAACTGATGCCACTTGCCCGGACGAACTCTCCAGTGGCGGGGGCGGTTCCCGACCCCAGCAGGATCCGCACCCCGGCGTGACCCGAGCCGTCCTCAACGCCTGACCCGTCGTCAAGGTAGAACCAGCCACCGGCGGAATGGGTCACCCGGCCGGCCACCCGGACCAGCAGGCCGGTGTTATTGACGCCCTGCGCCCCCTGGATCCCCTGCTGCCCTGCGCCCGTCACCGGATTGTACTGAAAACCGCCGCCTCCCATCGTTTTCAGGGTCATGCCAAGGGGGATGGCTGCTCCCGTTCCCGCAGGCAGGGCTACGGCGGCATCAATGTAGCGCTCGCCGTCCACGTCCGTCCGCACCACGCCGGAGACGGAGGCCCGGCTTCCGGCTGTCAGGGAATGCCCCGGCCGGAGCACGCGGATGCCGCAAGAACGGTCGTCCGACTGGATATAGAACGTGTCCCCGAACACCCGGCTGACAACAGTTCCCGACAGGTCGGCCGGCCCGCCATCCGGCTGCAGACGTGCTTGAAGGATGGAGGATGCTCCGCTCTGATACTCCAGAGCGCCCATGTCCACCGCCGCTCCCTGGACGCGCGGGTTGCCGGCCAGATCTATGTTCACGCCCGGCGGTAGGAAGGAGCCGTTGCCCCTGTCTATACACGGCGAGCCCGGCTGAAGCCGGAAATCCAGGCCGGCCGCGTCCACGAACAGCGGGTCGCCGGCGATATTGCCCTCGCCGGGGTATCCTCCCTGAACGCAACTGTTCGTCACCGTGATGGAGGAAGACGGCGAGATATCAATTTGCAGCCCGCCGCCTCCCGTGTTGCCCCAGAAGATGCAGTTGCGGAAGGTGCCGTTTCCCGTAAACTCGTGCCATACGGCTGCCCCGAACACGTTGGCGTTGTTGCCCCAAAAGGTGCAGTTGATGTAGTGCGGATCTCCTGCGCTCTCGTTGTAGACCCCGCCGCCCCGGTTCGTGGTGTTCTGAGCGAAGACCGTGTTGACCACCACCGGACTGGCTCCGGCGTTGTACATCCCTCCGCCCACATTTCCGCCCCCGGTGGTGTAGTTGTTTCTGACAATGCAGTTCTGAATCAGAGGGCTGGAGTTGCCCGAAACGAAGACCCCGGCGCCCGCCAGCGCCCAGTTGTTCTGGACCACACAGTTGCGGATGGTGGGACTGCCGCTCAGGATCCGTATCCCGCCTCCCACGTTGTCTAGTGATGCGACGAGTCCGCCCGCGGCCCCGCCAGAGATGACGAAACCGTCCAGAACGGCCGAACGGTCCGTCCCCCCGCCGTCCACCACGTGACGCGTGTTGTCGTTAGGGTTGTTCGGGTCCAGGATATTCCCGCTCAGAACGGTCACATGTGCCTGCGGATCCCTGAGCGCGACATTGCCTTCCTCTCCGGGCTGACCCGGGAATCCGCCGTAGATAGCCACTCCGGTCTTCATCTGGAATGTGGTAACCTGCGCCTGGGGATCGTACTGCGGCGGGTCGGCAGGCTTATAGGTGCCGGCGGCCACCCAGATCTGATCCTGCAGCCCGGCCCTCGCCAGAGCGAGCTGCAGATCCCGGAACGCTGAAGACCATGAACTCCCGTCCCCTCCCGGAGGGGCGCTCTGTTGCACGTAAATGATCTCCGGGATGGGAGTGGTGGTGGCCGCCGCCTGGTTCGATGGCTCGCTCTCCCCGCCTTCCGCGTTCACCGAAGTCACAAGATAATAGTAGACCACGCCGTCTTTCAGGCCGGTGTCGCTGTAGGATGTGCCCTGCAAGCCGGAAGCAACCCGGTTCGCAATGCCGGGAGTGAACCCCGGCGCCGTGCTGCGATAGACGCTGAAGCCTGCCACCACCGCACTGCCCGGATTGCCCCAGGTGAGGTCAATCCGCTCACTGGAGACCGTCGTTGCCGAGAGGTTCAGCGGAGCCGGTGGGGCAGGGGATGGATCGGTAACTTCGTAGGCGCCCATGTCCACCTCCACACCCAGCACTCTCGGCTCTCCCGCCAGATCCAGCGGAGCGGCTTCCGTGGTATCGCCGTCGCCATCCATGTCCGTCAGGTCCGGGGCGATGTCTGCCGTATTCCCTGCCTCCGCGCAGGGCGAGACGGGATTCAGCCGGAAGTCGCCGCCGGCCTGGTCCAAGAACTGGGGATTCTTGTTGATGTTCCCCGTTCCGCCATAGCCGCCTTCCACGCACGAATACTGCACCGTTCCGCCGAAGATCTGCGGGGCGCTGTCGGCGCTGTTGCCCCAGAATATGCTATTGCGGACCTGTCCGGGCCCGCCAAAGAACAGAGCGCCGCCCGTCACGGCGGAGTTGCCGGCGAACGTGCAATTGAAGAACCGTGGGTTGCCGCCGGATGTATAGCCCGCTCCTCCCGCCGCTCCTCCCACGGTGGCGGTGTTGCCCGCGAATGTGCAGTTGATGAACGTGGGCGAGGAGTTGTTCTCGCACATCATTGCGCCGCCCA